>CANCGU010000015.1 GCA_947377705.1 Comamonadaceae bacterium | reverse complement strand
GCTTTTGAGCGCGCTAAGCAGGGAACGGGTGCGAGCCGCCGTCTGCGTATCACTGGCCGTACACCTGGCATCGTCTATGGTGGCACTGCTGAACCCACATTGATCGAAATCGATCACAACGCTTTGTGGCATGCCTTGAAGAAAGAAGCTTTCCACGCTTCTGTCTTGCAAATGGAACACGCTGGCAAAACAACCGAAGTGTTGCTGCGCGACGTGCAATACCACCCTTACAAGCAGCTCGTCTTGCACATCGATTTCCAACGCATCGATGCCAACACCAAGATGAAGAAAAAAGTGCCTTTGCACTACTCTGGTGAAGAGAACTCACCCGCTGTCAAAGCTGACCAGTGCTTGATCAACCACATCGCCACTGAATTGGAAGTCACTTGCATGCCAAAAGATTTGCCAGAGTTCATCGCTGTGGACTTGAGCAACTTGACCAAAGGTCACTCCTTGCACGCCAAAGACATCACACTGCCAGCAGGCGTGACCGTTGTGGCGCCTGGCAACTCCAACCCTGTGTTGGTTGCTGTGGTGGCAACAAAAGCTGAGGCACCTACACCTCAAGAAGCCGCCGCCGCTGCTGGCGACAACAAAAAGAAGAAGTAATCTCTTTTTAGATATTGCTTTGAACGGCCCACCTCGGTGGGCCGTTTTGCTTTTGGAATAATCCTCACATGATCAAGCTCCTCGTTGGCCTGGGCAACCCCGGCACTGAATACGAAGCCACGCGCCACAACGCGGGCTTTTGGTGGATAGACACTGTGGCACGCGACCTCAAAGTCACGCTGCAACCCGACCGTGCCTACCACGGCTTAGTAGCTCGTACCTCAGTCAAGGGGGAAAACGTGTGGCTGCTGGAGCCACAAACCTTCATGAACCTATCAGGCAAGTCGGTAGGAGCTTTGGCGCGTTTTTTCAAAATCCAACCCGAAGAAATTTTGGTCGTCCACGACGAGTTGGACATCACACCTGGCGAAGCCAAACTCAAACTCGGCGGCAGCCATGCTGGCCACAATGGTTTGCGCGACATCCATGCACAGCTCGGCACAGACCAATACTGGCGACTGCGCATTGGCATTGGCCACCCCGGTGTGAAATCAGAGGTTGCGAATTGGGTGCTGAAAAAACCAGCCCCTGACCAACGCACCGCCATTGAAGACTGCATCACACGCACCAGCTTGGCCTTGCCGCATTTGCTTGCGGGCGACATGGTGAAAGCCACGCAAATGATTCACACCGCCAAGCCGCCTCGGCCCAAACCACCTCGGCCGGCCACGCTGCCTGGCACGGAGACAACGAGGACTTCAGATGCTGACGAAACACCAACCCAAGGGACCGAACCCAACTAAGTTTTTTGCAACCGTGCTCGGCGCAGCGGTGCTGCTCACCCATACCGCCTTTGCAGACACGGTGTATCGCTGCGGAAATGCCTACAGCGCATCAAGCCAATGCGGCCACACCGCCGCAACAGAAGTCAAACCAAGTTCCGTGTTCAGCAACTCGGGACAAGAAAAAAGTACCGCACCCAGCCGTGACTTACGAGAAGCGCAAGCCCTAGAAGCACAAAGACTGCAGGCACAAAGGCAAGCCCTTCAATCAGCGCCGACGCGAGTCAACGCACTGAGCGCCCCTCCTGCAGATTTATCAAGCAATGACGCCTTAACCAAACACAACAAACCCAGAGGCAAGCACGCCCGCAAACCCCAAAGCCCGTATTTCACAGCCGTAGACCCCAACGCGGCGCCCAAAAAGAAAAGCACCGCCAAAGCGGTGCCTGCTAGACCGGCGTCAAGTCAATGAAACGCAGCCCACTGCGCGGCCAAGGCTTGGTTACTGCGCGGTCTGCTGCAACAAACGAAACTTTGCCAACAACGCGTCGCGCCCCTCGACCCGCTCGGGGTTCACGGGGATACACGCCACAGGGCACACCTGCACGCATTGAGGCTCGTCAAAGTGACCCACACATTCAGTGCATTTGTCAGGGTTGATTTCGTAAATTTCTGGCCCTAAGAAGATGGCTTCGTTCGGGCACTCGGGCTCACACACATCACAGTTGATGCATTCGTCGGTGATCATCAAGGCCATAAAAATTCCATCGCAGGCAAAACAAGGTTGGATTATCCCAGCTCGCCAACAACCGCAAACGCTGCGCGGTTGTTAGGCCACACCGCTGACGTATGTTTGGCCACGCGCGTCCAGCAAACGCTTTTGGCTGTAAACGGGTTGCTCAGGCAAATCTGCCAAATGCGCAGCATCGGCCCACACTTGAATGTGCAGCGCACCATCATGCCAAGCCACTTGGTTCAAGCCTGCGTTGGGAATGTCGCACACACGCGGGCCGTTCAGCGACAAAGCTTGCGCATGACGCCACACCATGTCGAGCACGCCGCCATGCGTGACGACCACAACGTGTTCGCCTGCGTATTGCAAGGCGAGATCTTGCAAGGCCGTCATCACTCGGGTATGAAACGCACGCGTCGTTTCGGCGCCAGCCACCGCCATATCGGCATCAAAGGCCAACCATCGCTGCCATGCTTCGGGGTGTTGCGCTTGAATATCGGGGCTGCGCATGCCTTCAAACATGCCGTAGCACTGCTCGCGCAAACCTGCGTTCAAGATGCAGGGGTGGCCCAATACCTCAGCCACGGGTTGCGCGGTTTGCTGGGCACGTTGCAAATCGCTGCTGATGAGGCGGGTAGGTACACGGCCCTGCACTTGCCATTCACCCAAAACTTGCGCCATGCGTGTTTTCAAACGCTGGGCTTGTTGCAGGCCCATGTCATTCAGCGGCACATCCAACTGACCTTGAAAACGTAGCTCACGGTTCCAAGCCGTTTCGCCATGGCGAATCAATAAAAAATCGGTCACTTGGCCGTACGCTTAGCCAGCAAGCGCTTGTAAACCCCAGCCGACACCAAGTTCTGGCCATCGTCGCCAGCGCCTAGCAAAGAGATTTCACGCACAAAGGTGCTGGAGATAAATTGGTATTTGGCGCTGGGGGTGAGGAACACGGTTTCCACTTCAGGCATCAGCTCGCGGTTCATGCCCGCAAGTTGAAACTCATAGTCAAAGTCAGTCACGGTGCGCACACCGCGCACCATGACGGTGGCGTTGTGGACACGCACAAAGTCCCGAGCTAAGCCGGTGAAGGGCACCACGTCCACCTGTGGGTGTGCGGCCATTGCCTCGCGCGCCATGTCCATGCGCTCCTCCAACGTGAACAGGGTCTTCTTGTGATGTGCTGTCGCCACGGCCAAAATGACTTTGTCAAACATGGCAGCCGCACGCAGCACGATGTCTTCATGGCCCAAGCTAATGGGGTCAAAGGTGCCAGGGTAAATAGCGACGACTTGCTTGGACATGAGCGCTCCTACGTATTTGTAAAAATCAAAACTGATTATGCAATCCGGCGTAACAGGTGCGCATGCACCGCGCCCGCCTTGAGGTGGCGGTGCAGCGTCAAGCCCATCGGTGCTAGCTGCTCGTCAGTCCATGCCGCAGGGGCTTCAAGGTACACAAAGCCATCGGTCTTCACAGCTTTAGCTGATGCTTGCAACGCTGGCTCAAACAAAGCGCCATCAAATGGGGGATCGATGAAGATCAAGTCCACGCTAGACGGACTGAGCTGCTTCAAGCACGCCAAGCCATCGGTACGCAGCACATGTACGTTGGTGGCCTTGAGGCGGTTCACTTGGGTGCTGAGTTGCGCCACCAAGGCAGGGTCTAGCTCGCACACCTGCACATGGGCTGCGCCGCGTGAGGCAGCTTCAAAGCCCAAGGCGCCGGTCCCAGCAAACGGGTCCACACAGCGCCAGCCCAAGAGCGACTGACCCAGCCAGTTGAACAAGGTTTCGCGCACACGGTCGGGCGTAGGGCGCAGACCAGGTTTCAAGGCCACGGGCAGTTTGGTGCGGCGCCATTCGCCGCCGATGATGCGAACCTCGCCAGCGCCTTTGTGCGGTTTGGTAGGGACGGGTTTGGGGGTAGGAGTAGGTGTACGGGTTTTCATAGAATGGACTGATTCTAGAAACACCCACACATGTTTAGCTTTTTCAAGAAAAAAATCCCGGCTCCCACCGCAACAACGCACAACACCACGGCCACAGCGGAGGTGATGCCTAGCACCACTGAGCGCCCGCGCGAAGGCTGGATGGCCCGTTTGGGCAAAGGTCTTCGCCGAACGGGTCAAAGCATCAGTACCGTGTTCACGGGGACGAAGATTGACGACGCGCTGTACGAAGAACTCGAAACCGCCCTGCTCATGGCCGATGCTGGCGTCCAAGCGACCGAGCATTTGCTGGCCGACTTGAAGCAACGCATCAAAGACACGGGTACCACGGAACCCTCGGCTGTCAAAGCCTTGTTAGCCGCATCCATCGCCCATTTGCTCAAACCGTTGGAAAAAACGCTGACCATCGGTGCGCACAAGCCCACCATCATCATGGTCGCAGGCGTCAATGGCGCGGGCAAAACCACCTCGATTGGCAAACTCACGCGCCACTTGAGCGACAGCGGCGCCTCTGTCTTACTGGCTGCCGCCGATACCTTTCGTGCTGCCGCCCGCGAACAACTGGCCATTTGGGCCACTCGCAACACCGTAGAAATCGTGGGTCAAGAAGGAGGGGATCCAGCCTCCGTCAGCTTTGATGCAGTCACTGCAGGCCGCGCGCGCGGCAAAGATGTGGTGCTGGTTGACACCGCAGGACGCTTGCCCACCCAACTGCACTTGATGGAAGAGTTGAAAAAAATTAAACGCGTGGTGCAAAAAGCCGACGAAACGGGCCCGCACGAAGTACTGCTAGTGATTGACGGCAACACCGGCCAAAACGCCCTAACGCAAGTGAAAGCGTTTGACGAGACTTTGGGCTTAACAGGCCTCATCGTCACCAAGTTGGACGGTACGGCCAAAGGGGGCGTACTGGCCGCCATTGCGCTGTGGGGCCAAAGCCGAGTTGCAACGGGAGGCTCGGTGGTGCCGGTTTACTTCATCGGCGTAGGCGAAGCTGTGGAAGACCTCGAAACCTTCGATGCTCAAGAGTTTGCTGACGCCCTCTTGGGCTAGCTAAAGCTGAGGCGCCAGACCAACCATCGATTCAAGGGTTAAGAACCCCCTTCAATCGATCGCGCCACTGGCTACAACGCTCATCGGCCTCAACCACGGGGTAACTGTCCATGCGGCCTTGCTTGCGTGTGAGCGGCGGCTGCAAGTAATAACCCAAGCCGCAACGAAGCTGAGTCTGCGACGAATCCGACTTCAGCACATGCGCACAGCTCGTGCAGCACTGCACGGCAACTCGCTCCAAGGTCATCGGTGGCATAACGGACTCCTGTTAAATACTGTGGTTATTTTCAGTATATGTTAAAAAACACAGTATTTAGAACCTAGCTTTACCAAGGGTTAACCCATAAGTCGAACAGGGTTTAGCACTCTTGGCGCATGAGTGCTAATATAGCGAATCGTTATCCGAAAGGACTACAAACATGACTACATTGACACATCAGCCACTCGCCATTTCCAATCCTTGGGCACTGGTTCCGTCGCTGGGCAACCTAGATGCCTACATCACTGCTGCCAACCGTTTGCCCATGCTCACCCCAGAGCAAGAGCAAGAGTTCGCTCGCCAACTCAAAGACAACAACGACATCGAAGCCGCCGGAAAGTTGGTGCTCTCGCACCTGCGTTTGGTGGTGTCAGTGTCGCGCCAATACTTGGGCTACGGTCTGCCTCACGCTGACTTGATTCAAGAAGGCAACATCGGCTTGATGAAAGCCGTCAAACGCTTCGATCCTGACCAAGGCGTGCGTTTGGTGAGCTACGCCATGCACTGGATCAAGGCCGAGATTCACGAATACATTTTGAAAAACTGGCGCATGGTCAAAGTGGCCACCACCAAAGCCCAACGCAAATTGTTTTTCAACCTGCGCTCGATGAAGCAAGGCTTCAAAGCTGACGCGCTGGACGCCACACACCGCAACACCCTCAACCCACAAGAAGTTGACGCGGTCGCCACCAAGCTCAACGTCAAACCAGAAGAAGTGCTGGAAATGGAAATGCGCATGTCCGGCGGCGATGTGTTGCTTGACCCCACGCCCAACGAAGACAGTGACGAGGCGTTTGGCCCCATTGCCTATTTGACCGATACCAACCACGAGCCCACGGCCATGATCGCGGCACATCAGCGCGATGTGTTGGCTTCTGACGGCATCGCCGCAGCACTGAACGTGCTCGACGAGCGCAGCCGCCGCATCGTGGAAGAGCGCTGGCTTAAAGTGCAAGACAACGGCTCAGGTGGCATGACGCTGCACGACTTAGCGGCCGAATACGGCGTGAGCGCCGAACGCATTCGCCAAATCGAAGTGGCGGCGATGAAGAAGATGAAAGCCGCTTTGGCTGAATACGCATAAATCGCCACACCACGAACACATCGGCAGTCGGGCTATTGGTGATCCAAATCTTGGCACCTAAGAGCAAACAGCCCTTACCGAGGCCTGAGCGGTAGGTCAACCGCTCTTGGCACTCAGCCGTGGCAACTTCTTTACCCAAAGAAGTTCGAAAATTGAACGATCAATCTAGCTTGGCGCCAGACAGCTTCACCACGCGCTCCCAGACTGGGAATTCATTTTTATAAATCACAGAAAATTGCTCGGGTGTGTTGCCCACAGGCATGAAGCCCATCTTATTGATGCGATCTTGCGTTTCTGGCAAAGCCACGATGGCACGCACTTCAGCAGACACACGTTGCACCACATCGTTGGGCGTCTTGGCAGGCGCAGCCATCGCAATCCAACCAGTCACGCGGAAGATATCGTCTTTGAAACCTTGCTCACGCATAGTGGGAATGTTGGGCAACACACTCATGCGTTGCTCACCGGTCACCGCAATGGATCGCAACTTGCCCGAGTCGATGTAGGGTTTGGCTGTTTGCGCACTGGCAAATGCAAAGTCAATTTGACCGCCGACCAAGTCTTGCAACATGGGGGCCTCGCCCTTGTAGGCCGCATGGGTCAAATCCGCAGAAAGGCTTTGGCTGAGATAAGCCCCTGCTAGGTGTGCGTATGAGCCCATGCCCCAAGAGCCATAAGACATTTTTTTAGGATTCTTGAGAATGCTCGCCTTCAAGTCATTCGCATTGTTAATGCCCGAGTTGGGATTCACCAACAAAGTGACTGGAGCCAATGCCAGTTGTGAGACAAGCGAAAAATCACGGCCAGGGCTGTAAGGCAATTTCTCATACAAGAACTGATTGATCAACACCGTGGTACCCAAAGTGACCAAGAAGGTATAGCCGTCGGGAGCAGCTTTGGCGGCGGCATCAGTGCCTGTCACCCCCCCCGCCCCAGCTCGGTTATCGATCAGCACAGGCTGTCCCAAACGGTCAGACAGTTTTTCAGCCAAGGTGCGCGCAATGATGTCTGTGGCACCGCCCGGCGCGTAAGGCACGATCAACTTGATTGGTTTATTGGGATAGGCCTGTGCTTGCGCTTGCGCTTGCGAGCCCGCGCACAACGTTATCAAAGCGACTGCGGCAGAGGCCAGCGCTTGGCGGCGTGATTTGTTCTTCATGATGGTTGTCTCCTCGTTTTATTTAATCGTTTGAAACACTTCTGTCGCGAATCACTCGCCCCCATTTGGCATAGTCATTCTGAATACGTTGCCCCATTTGAGCTGGCCCCTGAAAATTGGCAATGCAACCCGCATCGCGCAATTTGTCTTGTATTTCTTTTTCAGCCAAGATGTCTTGCACCTCGTTGGCTAATCGATCCACGATCGCCTTTGGCGTTCCTTTAGTCACGAGCAAACCGCCCCACGACACAGCGTCATACCCTTTGATACCTTGCTCGGAAATGGTCTTCACATCGGGCACCATGCTCACGCGTTGGGGTGATCCAATGGCAATCGCTCGCAACTTGCCCGATTTGATGTGCGCAAGCGCTGCCACCAGGTCTGAATACATGACGGGCACAACGCCACCTATCGTGTCCGTGATGGCCGGCACACCTCCTTTGTAGGGCACATGCTGCATTTCAAACCCTGCCAACTGTTGCAGTAACTCCATGCTGAGATGACCAAAACTACCAACCCCTGAGCTGGTGTAGTTCATCGGTTTTGCTTGTGCCTTGGCATGGGCAATGAGCTTGGACAAATCTGTGACATCAGGCAAAAGTGCGGCGTTCACGACAATGACGATGGGCAAGTCATACACCGTCGCAACGGGTATAAAGTCTTTGGTGGTGTCATAACCAGCCGCTTTGTTGAAGTGAGGTGCCAACATGGTGGGCGTGGCCAACATCATCAAGGTGTTGCCATCGGGTGTGCTTTTGACCACTTGTGCAGCAGCAATTGCACCAGACGCACCAGCTCGGTTTTCAACCACCACAGTTTGCTTAAGGCGCTCAGCCAAACGTTGCCCCACGATACGCGAGGCAGTGTCCGTTGGCCCACCTGCTGGAAAAGGAACGATCAGCTTGATGGTTTTATCAGGCCAAGCCGTCTGCTGCGCCTGCACACCACTGATGGAAACGCTCAACACAAGGCATATCAATACCCACCGACCCACAAGCCACATTGCGTGTTTAACAAACATAGACACCTCCAAAATTTGATTCATCCAGCATTCGGCAATGTCAGCACACCCGCCACCTGCAACGCCTCAAGTTGGCTGTCACTCATTGACAACAGCTCTTGCAAAACAGCGCGCGTGCCTTCACCCAATGTCGGAGGCGTAAGACGAATGGGTAAGCGTTGTCCATCCAAACGGTAAGGCGGCGCAAACACGGGTGTGGTGCCCACCACAGGATGCGGCATGTCTTGCACCATATGGCCACGACGTGAACGCTCGCTCGTCAGTGCTTCATGCAAGCCAGCCACCTTACCGCATGGAATTCCTGCCATCGTCAGGCGCTCAAGCAGCAGCTCGCGCGGAAAGGTCTGAATCACGGCCTTGAGCATGGGGCCCAGCGCTTTGCGGTTTTTGGCCCTTTCGACGTTGGTGGCAAACAGGGGGTTCTCCACAATGTCTGGTCGCAAAATAACTTGACGACAAAATTTATCGAACTGTGCGTTGTTACCCACAGCGATGATCAACGGACCATCCGCCGCTTCGTACATGCCATACGGCACGATAGAAGGGTGTGCGTTGCCGTAGCGCTCGGGGTCGCGCCCAAGATGCAAGGCGTCCAAGCCGTAATAGCCAGAAACAGACAAGCCGCAGTCATACAACGCCATCTCAATGAGCTGCCCCACACCGCGACGCTCACGACGCAACAGGGCCGCCAAAATGGCTTGCGCCGAATACATGCCCGTCATCAAATCGACAACCGCCACGCCAAACTTTAGAGGTGGCATATGGGCATCGCCATTGAGAGCCATCAAGCCAGCCTCGGCTTGGATCACCAAGTCGTAGCCAGGTCGGCTGGCCTCGGGACCACTGCTGTCGTAACCTGCCACAGCGCAATAAATCAGATCAGACTTGATGGCTTTGAGTTGCTCGTAACCGATGCCGAGTTTTTCAGCGCCACCCGTTTTGAAGTTGTGAATCACAACGTCACACTGAGGCAGCAAGTCGTGAATAATTTTCAATCCTGCGGGGGATTGAAGATCCACCGTAATGGACCGTTTGTTGCGGTTCATACTGTTGTAGTAAGTCGTCTCAGTCTTACCAATGCGAATCCCCCAATCGCGCGTATCGTCACCACGGCCTGGATGTTCGACCTTGATCACTTCTGCACCAAAGTCACCGAGGACCATGCCACACATAGGGCCAGCAAACACGCGAGAGAGATCCAAGACACGAATTCCAGCCAAGGGAAAATCATGTTCTGGATGTGAATTAGAGGTACTCATTCGCTGACCTGACGTAGTTGGGTGTAATTGGGTTGTCGTTTATTCAGAAAGGCATTGATGCCTTCCATGGACTCATCGCAGCCCATGGCCTCGACCATACATTGCGCTTCGAGTTCAAGCTGATCTTCCAAAGAATTTCGCATCGCATGGCGGCACAAGTTTTTGATACGGCTCATCGCCTGCTGCGGACCTTTTGAAATGTCAGCTGCCAGCGCCATCGCCGCTGAAAGTGCGCTGCCTGGCTCTACCAGACGATTAACTGCGCCCAAGGCATGCATGCGCTCACCACTAAGAGGGACGCCAGTCAAACACAACTCGGTCAATACTTGCCGGGACACAAATTCAGCCAAAAAAGCTGTCGCACCCCCATCGGGCGTGAGCCCCACTTTCACATAAGCCACAGTGAACATTGAATTTTTAGCAGCCACCAACATGTCACACGTCATTGCCAATGAAAGCCCCGCCCCTGCTGCCGCACCCTCCACGGCAGCGATCACGGGTTTGGGACAGTCGCGCACCGAGCGAATCAAATCATGTAACCCCTCAAGCCGAACACGACGCTCCTGCACAGACAACTCACGTCGCTTGGCCAATTGGCGAAGGTCACCGCCAGAACAGAAGTGCCCCCCTTCGCCGGTCAACACAATGGCACCTATCGAGGAATCTTTGGCGGCATCACGCAATGCATGGGTCACGGCGGTGTAGAACTCAAAGCTCAACGCATTACGCGCAGCGACATTGTTATTAGATAAAACCAACACAGCGCCTTCGCGACGGGTAAGCAATACGTGTGTCATCTGTGCCTCTTGAATCAGTGTGTTTGGCTCAATGCGATGAAACGTGCCAAATGATGGTCCTCGTCTCCAAACTCATGGTCAATCATCACCAATCGCTTGGCATAGTGGGACAGGGGTAATTCCCAGGTCATGCCAATACCGCCGTGCAACTGAATACTTTCCTCAGCCACTAAAGTGCCAATACGACCAATGCTGTACTTCGCTGCCGACAACGCTTTCTCACGCACCACGCGATCATCCTCATCAATGGCTGCTGCTGCATTGATCACGGCTGAGCGTGCTTGCTCCACCTCTAACAACACATCCACCATGCGGTGCTGCAAAGCTTGGAAGCTACCAATCGGTGCACCAAACTGCTTGCGTGTGCGCAGGTATTCCAAGGTTTGGTCTTTGGCTACATCCATCGCACCAACAGCCTCTGCACACAAGGCCAGCAATGCGTAGCCACGCACACGCTCTAACACCGCATGGCCAACGCCCTCTGCACCCAACAGCGCATGCGCCGGCACTTGAACCTGGTCAAACACCAACTCAGAAGCACGGCCACCATCGATGCGGTTGAATGACTGGCGCCTGATACCCGGCGCTTGACCTGGCACGAGGAACAAGCTGATACCAGCATCACTGGCAATCTCACCCGAGGTACGTGCGGACACCAGCAAGCAATCGGCTTTTTCACCAAAGCTCACCAAGCCCTTCACCCCGCTCAACACCCAATGCGCACCTTCACGTTTTGCGGTGGTCGCAACATGGTTCAACGCATGGTGCGCCCCTGGCTCGTCGTGCGCCAAGGCGGCAATAGACGTGCCATCCATCAAACTTTCTAACTGTGTTTTTTGAGCATCATTCCCCACCAACATCAATGCGCGGCCCACTAACAAAGCACCTAACAAAGGTTCAGGCACGATGCCGCGGCCTAGGCATTCAAACACCACACTGATGTCAAACCCTGCACCAGCAAAGCCACCCACCTCTTCTGGAAACAACGCACCAATGGTGCCTAACTCGGCCAACTGTGCATACAACTTAGGGCTGTGCCCTTCTGCGCCATAGGCAATCTGGGTGCGAACATCTGCGCTGTATTGCTCTGCCACAAAGCGGTTCAAGCTGTCCATCAGCATGCGGCGGTCTTCGGTATGTTCAAAATTCATGGGTTATTCCTTTCACACGCAGCCAGCCATCACAGGCCCAGGATCATTTTGGAAATGATGTTTTTCTGAATCTCGTTCGAGCCGCCAAAGATCGACAACTTTCGGTTGTTGAAATATGACGATGCAGCTCTTGCTGCGGCCTCATCGCCCAAGTGCGGCTGCGCGTCTGAAATGTCTTGCAAATATGGCGCGGCATAGGGCCCCATGGCACGACGTGTCAACGACAAGATTTCTTGGCGAATTTCTGTGCCGCGAATCTTGAGCATCGAGCTTTCAGCACCTGGCGCACCGCCGCCTGCCACTGCTGCGATGACACGCATGTTGGTGGTCTTCATGTTCTCTAGGTCAATCTCCACCTTGGCCATGCGTGCCGCAAACAAGGGGTCTTGCGACAAAGGCTTGTCATTGCAGCGCACGCGGTCTGCGACCACCTTCAGTTTTTCTAAACCAGCGACCGAGAAACCCACGCCTGCAATGTTGGTGCGCTCGTAGGTGAGCAAATATTTAGCATACGTCCAGCCTTTGTTTTCCTCGCCCACCAAATTGGCCACAGGCACTTTGACGTCGGTAAAAAACACTTCGTTCACTTCATGTGCACCATCCAAGGTGATGATGGGTCGTATTTCAATGCCGGGTGACGTCATGTCCACCAGCAAGAAGCTGATGCCGGATTGAGACTTGGCCTCGCGGTCTGTACGCACGAGGCAAAAAATCATGTTGGCGTATTGGCCCAGAGTGGTCCAAGTTTTTTGGCCATTGACGATGTAGTGATCACCATGGCGGACCGCCGTGGTTTTGACCGAGGCCAAATCAGAACCCGAACCCGGTTCAGAGTAACCCTGACACCACCAGTCAGAGCCATCCAAGATGCGTGGCAGCCAATGTGCCTTTTGCGCCTCGCTGCCGTACTTCATCAACACGGGGCCCAGCATGCTCAGGCCAAACGGCACAATGCGCGGCGCATGCGCCAAGGCGCATTCGTTTTCAAAAATAAATTTCTTAACCGCATTCCACCCTGGGCCACCCCACGCTTCGGGCCAATGGTTGGCCAGCCAGCCACGCGCATTGAGCTTGGCATGCCAGCCCTCCATCTCCGCCTTAGACAAATGTTCGCCCGCGCACACTTTGGCAGATAACTCAGGCGACAGGTTCTGCGCCAAAAAGGCACGTACCTCTGCGCGAAACGCTTCTTCTTGAGGGGTAAAGTTCAAATTCATATCGATCCTTTGCTCAGAATATTTCGAACAAACCTGCAGCACCCATGCCACCTGCGATACACATGGTGACCACGCCCCACTTGGCTTTGCGACGTTGGCCCTCTAACAAGATGTGCCCGGCCAAACGTGCACCGGTCATGCCAAACGGATGGCCTAAAGAAATCGCGCCGCCATTCACATTCAAACGTTCGTCTGGAATACCCAATGTCTTTTGGCAATAAATTGCTTGCGATGCAAAGGCTTCGTTGAGTTCCCACAAATCAATGTCATCCACCGTCAGGCCATGACGTGCCAACAGTTTAGGTACGGCAAACACGGGGCCAATGCCCATCTCATCAGGCTCGCAGCCAGCCAGTGCCATGCCACGAAATGCACCCAAGAGCTGCAAGCCCAATTGCGAAGCCAACTTGCCGTCCATGATCACGCAAGCCGAGGCACCGTCTGAAAGTTGTGAGGCATTACCCGCTGTGATGAACTGTCCCTCACCACGCACAGCTTGCAACTTGGCCAACGACTCATAGCTTGTGCCTGGACGGTTACTCGTGTCGTGATCGACGGTGACCTCTTGGTATGACATTTCTTTCGTGTCTTTGTCGGTCACGGCCATCGTGGTGGTGACTGAAATGATTTCTTCTTTGTAACGACCCGCTGCTTGCGCCTCTGCTGTTTTGCGTTGGCTCTCGACTGAAAAACCATCTTGGTCTTCGCGGCTGATGTTGTAGCGCTTGGCCACGATGTCTGCGGTCTCAATCATGGGTAAATACAAGTCGGGCTTGTGACGTGTGATCCATGGATCGATGCCGTCATCCACCGTGGTACCGGGGCCTCGACGCAAACCCGAAATGCTCTCTAGCCCACCTGCCACCATCACGGGGGCTCCGTCCACAACAATGCGTCCCGCTGCCGTGGCAATGGCTTGTAAGCCCGAGGCACAAAAACGACTGACGGTCGCACCCGCAATGCTCAATGGCAAACCTGCACGCACCACACTGGCACGCGCCACGTTGCGACCTGTGCGTCCTTCTGGATAGCCGCAACCCAGAATCACATCTTCAATTAGCTGGGCATCCACCCCTGAACGTTGTACCGCTGCTTTCACAGCATGCGAGGCAAGTTCGGCTCCCGAGATAGCATTGAATTCACCACGGTGCGACTTCGTCAGTGGTGTGCGAGCTGTAGAAACAATGACCGCTTCACGCATAGATATCCTTCAAAAAATGTCTGATCAACAGTTCAAACAGTCAAAATTTTTGCCATCCTTCACCAACTGCACCAGAAGTGGCGAAGGCTGCCAAAACACCGGGTCTTGCTTGGCAAACGCCTGAATATCAGCCAAGATTTTTTCTAGGCCAACCATGTCTGCATATTTCATGGGGCCCCCACGATGCCGCGGAAATCCGTACCCATGCACAAACGTGACATCCACATCCAAGGGGCGAAGCGCAATACCTTGATGAACCACATTCGCCCCCTCGTTGATCATGGCGGCCATGTATTTGCGAACGATTTCATCTGCCGTCAAAGCATGCGCTTGGATGTTGGCGCGCACACACTCTGCATCGATGATTTGCAACACCTCGGGGTCAGGCACACCTGTGCGCGCACCTTCGGGGTAGAGGTAATAACCACGCCCAGTTTTTTGGCCAAACCAACCCCGTTCGCAAATGCGGTCTGCAATTTGCACATAGCGCGCCTTGGGGTCGCGCGTGGCCGCACGTCGTTTGCGCGTGGCCCAACCGATGTCACCGCCTGCCAAATCTGACACTTGAAATGGACCCATGGGGTAGCCAAACTCGCGCATGGCTGCATCAATCTCGTAGGGCGAGCAGCCGTCTTCCATCATGTGATCGACCGCTGTGCGGTACACCGCCAAGATGCGGTTGCCAATGAAGCCATCGCACACGCCCGCACGCACTGGTACTTTTTTGAGTTGCGTGGCCAAGCTAAATGCGGTGGCCACCACGTCTGCACTCACCTTTTCGGGCACCACAATTTCAAGCAACTTCATGATGTTGGCAGGAGAGAAAAAGTGCAAGCCAATCACATCTTGCGGGCGTGAAATACTTCCAGCGATTTCATTGATGTCCAAATACGACGTGTTGGTCGCCATCACCGCATTGGGTTTACACACACGATCGAGCTCTGCAAACACCGCCTTTTTGACCGACATGTCTTCAAACACCGCCTCAATCACCAGGTCAGCTTGCGCCAATGCGTCGTAGTGGGTGCTAGTGCTGAAACGCACCATCACTTGTGCTTTGGCTTGCTCGGTCATGCGGCCTTTGGCGATCAAGCCGTTGTAGACTTTTTCGACGTTGTGACGGCCCCTGGCCACCGCCTCTTCATCGCGCTCAACCATGGTTACAGGCAAGCCGGCATCTAACACCGACACCGCAATGCCAGCACCCATCGTGCCGCCGCCAATCACCCCCACGCTCGCCACCCTGCGAGGTGCCACGTTTTTCACTTCTGGCACTTTCAGAACTTCGCGCTCAGCAAAAAATGCATGAATCAAGCCCGCACGTTGTGGGCTATCAATACATTGCAAAAACAATTGGCGCTCGTTGGCCAGTGCTTCGTCAAACGGCATTTGCAAACCAGCCCGCACCGCCTCAATCAACTTGAGTGGCGAAAACAAACCGCGCGATTTCTTCTCAACGTCTTTTTGAATTTTATCGAGCACGTCCATTTGATGGTCGTAACCGACTTTGATGGCATCCAAATCACGCGTTCGTCGAACCGGCGCACTTTCGGCCAACAAAGCGCGCGCAAAGCGCAATCCTGCTTGCAGGACATCCGTGCCTTCACCCAACTGATCGACCAGCTTGCATTCAACGGCCTCTTGGGCTTTCATGTGCCGGCCAGTGAGCATCAAGTTCACAGCCGCTTCAACGCCCATCAAGCGTGGGGCACGTTGCGTACCCCCAGAGCCTGGCAGTAAGCCGAGTTGAACCTCAGGTAGTCCGAGCTTGGCATCAGGCATGGCCAAGCGATAGTGCGCGGCCATCGCCACCTCTAAGCCGCCCCCCAAAGCGGGGCCGTGGATGGCAGCCACAACAGGCTTGCTGCACGCTTCAATGCGGTTGCACACCTCGGGCAAGATGGGATGCATGGGTGGGCGACCAAACTCTCGAATGTCCGCCCCCGCAATGAACGCGCGGCCCGCACCCACCAGCAACACACCTTTCACACTGCCATCCGCCTCGGCTTGGTCTATCGCGGCCACCAAGCCACGGCGCACCTCCACGCTGATGGCATTGACAGGGGGATGATCAATCGTGACGACCAATAAGTCACGGTCTTTGGATGTACGCACGGCAGTCGTTTCGGCATGGGCGGTCAAATGAAGTCTCCTCATTGTTTTGTCTTGAATACGATTGTTTGTTAGATAATATTTCTTGACAATCTCAATCTTTATTGACACTATGTCAAATAATATTTACTTATGACCGTCGATTTCACATCACTCACCCTGCTGGTCGACATCATCGATGCGGGCAATCTGAGCAAAGCCGCCAGCAAGCTGAAGATGACCCGCGCCAATGTGAGCTACCACCTGCGCCAGCTCGAAAAAGCCTTGGGTGCCGAACTCATCCGACGCACCAGCCGCCGCATGGAACCCACCGAGCTCGGCTGGCGGCTATGCGAACACGGACGCGCCATTCGCAACGAAATGGCCAGTGCCCACGAAACAGTGACCAACCTTGGCCAAGGCTTGCAAGGTCGTGTGGGCATCAGTGTGCCCAGTGGCTATGGGCACATCGTGATGACACCTTGGCTGATTGAGTTCAAGCAGCACTATCCGGGTGTGGTGTTGGATGTGGTGTTTGAAAATCGAATTGACCACCTCCGTGACGACGTCGACATCGCCATTCGGGTCTTACCCCAGCCCCCAGAAACCATGGTGGCCAAAGACATGGGCACGGTCCACTACTTGGCCTGCGCCTCCAAGGCGTTTGCCAAACAACACGGCATGCCCACCGAGTTGTCGCAGCTGCGCACACAGCCCATCATCACCGCGAATGTGGTGGGGCGCCAACTGTCGTTGCGTGCCTACAGAGGAGAAGAGCGTCAAGAAGTGATGCTGACACCCACCATCATTTCAGACCACTACCCGTTTTTAAAAGAAGTCATTCTTGGCGGCTTGGGCATCGGTTTGATGCCAGATTACATGGTGGCCGACGTGATTGCCAGTGGCGAATTGGTCACCACTTTAGATGACCATCGCCTGAGTATCTTTGGCACAAACATGTACTTGTTGTACCTGCCCTCGCGTCATCGAACCCGCGCGATTAAAACTTGCATCGACTTTTTGGTTGAAAAAGCCAACACGCACTAGCCACAGCAACAATGCCTTAAGGCGTGGTTTTTATCAAGGTTTGAATGTCTTGCGCCAACACCTGCGGACCTACCCCGTAACGGCTGTACAAGCGTAAGTTGCCTTGCGTGTCGTACACATAGCTGCCAGCGGAATGGTCGACGGTATAACTCGTCGGTGTTTTGCCATCCACCTTTTTGTAATAAATCTTGTAATCCTTGGCGACCACAGCCAACTGTTCGGGGGTGGGGATAAAGGCCACAAACGTCGGGTCAAAGTTCGCCATGTAGGCCTTGAGTAGTTCAGCGGTATCACGCGCTGGATCGACAGTGACAAAAACACCTTGTAGTTTGTCGCCATCCGCGCCCAAGAGGCGTTTGACTTCTGCCAACTCGACCATCGAGGTGGGGCATACATCAGGACATTGTGTGTAACCAAAGAAGAGCACCACCACCTTGCCTTTGAAATCAGACAGGCTACGGCTTTGGCCCTTGTGATCCATCAAGGTGAAACCTTTGGCGTAATCGGCGCCCGTGATGTCGATGGCATTGAATTTCGGCTTGTCAGGGCTGCACGCCGTCAAGGCGAGCACAGCCAAAACAGACAACAGACATCGGCGTGTATTTGAAAACATCACAGGTAATGGTCAATCAAAAGTGCTGCAAACAGCAGGCTGAGGTGAATCAAAGAAAAACGAAAGGTCTTGCGGGCCAATTCATCTGAGTAATTGCGCCACAAGGCCCAACCATAACCACAAAATCCTAAGCTCAAAATAACCGCACTGACCAAATAGAACCAGCCGCTCATGCGGTAAATAAAGGGCATCAAACAGGCCGCAAACAAGACGAAGGTGTAGAGCAAAATTTGCAAACGCGTGAACGCGTTGCCATGCGTCACGGGCAACATGGGTAGCCCCGACTTGCGGTAGTCTTCTACGCGGTATAACGCCAAAGCCCAAAAGTGCGGCGGCGTCCACAAGAAGATGATCAAGAACAAAATCAAAGCCTCGGGACTCACCTCGCCCGCCATGGCCGCCCAACCCAATACTGGAGGCATAGCACCGGATGCACCACCAATCACAATGTTTTGTGGTGTGAGTGGCTTCAAGATGACTGTGTAAATCACCGCATAACCCACAAAGGTAGCGAAGGTCAGCCACATGGTGAGCGGGTTCACCCACACATACAAAATCAGCGAGCCTACCGCACACATGAGCGCGGAAAACAACAAGGTCTCACGGTCGCTCAACTCCCCCTTGGCCGTGGGCCGCCAAGCGGTGCGCTTCATACGCGAATCAATGCCCTTCTCGACCAAGCAGTTAAAAGCCGCCGCTGCACCCGCCACAAACCAAATGCCCAAACACGCCAGCAACGCCAATTGAATCTCAGGCCAAGACGGCACACCAGGCACTGCCAGCACCATTCCGATGAGGGCACAAAACACAATGAGTTGAATCACGCGTGGTTTGGTCAGTGCATTGAACTGGCGCCAGCGAGAGAGAAAGGGGGAAGCGAGGCTCATAAAACGGGTCTCATCACAATCAATTCAAAACCGTGCTGTGCGAAGCACGCGCACCAGTCAAAATCCACATCAGCACCACCACCAGCGCCGCAGCACCGCCTGTGTGCAACACAGCAGCGACCAAAGGCCAATCGAACACCACGTTCGACAAGCCCGTGAGCAGCTGCAAGAACAAACCCATCAACAGCAAATCCGCAGGCACTCTCAACGCAGGCACGCGCCGAAGCAATACAGCGAGCCCAGACAAATAAACCAACACCCCATACGCCGCTAAACGGTGTACGTAGTGAATGGCGGTGAGCGACTCAAACGCCAAAGGTTGACCACTCACATCTAAGCCCAAATGACGCCACAAGGTAAAGCCTTGTTCAAAATTCATCAGCGGCCACCAGCTGCCTTGGCATTGTGGGAACGTGTTGCATGCCAGCACTGCATAGTTCGTGCTCACCCATCCGCCCAAGAGCACTTGTAGGGTCAACAAAAATAGTCCGAGCACCGTGACGGCATACAAGATGGGTGACAGCAAAACAGAATTGCGATGCCCACTCGCCAAGCGTTGACGCTGCACCTGCATGGTCAACAAAGCAAGCAAAATCAAACCACCCATCAAATGCAGCGTGACGATGAGCGGAAATAACTTCATGGTCACAGTCAATGCACCAAATGCACCCTGTACACACACCCACACTAAAGTGAGCGTGGGCCACCACACACCGCTGGTGGCATCACCGCGCCAGCGTCGTAGCCAGGCAAAAGCTGCCAAGGTCAAGATCAGGCCTCCCACTGCCATGGCCATGTAGCGATGAACCATTTCAATCCAAGCCTTGGTATGCGTCACGGGGCCATGGGGCATTTGGCTTTGCTCAAGAGCAATGGCCGACTGCGCCCCCACGGGGCTGGCGTGGCCGTAGCAACCGGGCCAATCAGGGCAACCCAAGCCAGAGTCGGTCAATCGCGTGAAGGCCCCGAACAACACCAAGTCGAAGGTGATGAACAAGGTGATCAAGGTCAACACTTGCACGCGGCGCGCCGTGGAGGCCTGCGGATTACGCAGCCACACCCAACACAGCGGCACCATAGCCACCAAAGCGCCCATGATGAGCAGGTGCAACACGGGGGTAAGGTTGTACAGGCTTTCGGTCATGTGTATGAGGTCTTAGCGCGATGAGGCCTTAACGGCCTGCCTCGTCCCACGAAGCCGCTGCACGCAACAAGCGTTCAATGTCACGCTTGGCTTTCAGTGCACCTTCGGTTGACAACTTGGCTGGAAAACGCATCATCCATTGGCCATGTGGGTCCACCAAATACAGATGGTCTTGCAACTGTTGGCCTTCGGCGGGCTGCAACCACTGCGCAAGCGCATCAGCGCTCACACGCAACACCATGGCTTCTTTCAAGCCGGGCAAGATGCTGTTTGGAATATCTGCGCTGTCCGACACCAGCCACACCCAATCTGTGCGGGCCCGGTCTTTGCCAAGACTGGCCAAAATTTGGCGTTGCAAATACAACTGATGCTGGCAATCGGCTTGGCAGTTGCCACCGCCTACGCTAATCAGCAACCACTGTCCTTTAAGAGACGGCAACGACAGCACATCGCCATTCAATGCTTGCGCCTTCACATCGGGCAAGGCGCGGACAGGCTCGATCAAATCGCCAAAGTTGCGGCGACCTTCGGGACGCACAACGTAGTATGTGAAATACGACGCCACAACAGGCGCTGCACACACGAGCAAGACGAGCAACATGCGCAAGCGGCCCATGGCGGTACGCTTGGTGTCAGCTTGTGCGACATCTGCGGGGGAAGGCAAGTCATACACCGTCATGCCCAAGGGGTGTTGTGATTTAGAACGAGGAGCGTCTTGCATGTCGATAAGGTTGAATGAATTGGAACCAAATGTAGAGCATCAGCTGCAGTGCAGCGAGTGCAAACCATTGAAAGGCATAAGCAAGGTTCTTTTCGACCCCTGTCTGAATTTCTGGCCAGTCGCGCAGCAAGCCTTCTGAAGCGGCATCGGTTTGCAGCACAACCGCAGCGAACACACCACCGGTTTCAGCCGCGTAGGCATCTAGGTCAAGATTTTGCCGAATCTTGGATGCACCAGAGGCCAAGATGGTCTCATCGGATGCGTGACCCAATGCCATCAAATGAGAGGGTGGCAGCGCAAGGCGCCCATTCACATGCACCATCCCTGAAGGGGTTTGAATGGCGGGCAGCAAGGTTCTGTCTAGCTGGTGGCGAGGCACCCAACCGCGCTGCACCAACACACGCGTGGAGGCATTCAACTGCAAAGGGGTGAGCACCCAAAATCCAGCACGTCCGTTCATTGGGCGGTTATCTAAATACACGGTGTATTTGGGCAACCATTCGCCTTGCAACTCAACACGTTGGTGCAACTGTTCAAACTGAGCAGGTTGGGCCAACAAAGCCGCTGTATCGCGCACAGGCGCTGCCATTTGCGTCGTGATGGCAGCGTGACGGGTTTCTTTTTCCGCCGCTCGCGAGAGCTGCCAAAACCCCAAACGCACCGTCAACGCCACCCCCACCAGCATGGCCAGTGTCACCCATGCAAAAGCACGGGAGCGTGGGACGGAGATAATGATGCGCATGAAATTCATTGTTGCACTTGCCTTCTTAGCCATTCTCGCCAGCCTGGGTTCTGCCTTGGTCTTCATGATGCGCAATGGGCGCAGTGGCAAAACCCAGTCAGGTCAAATGGTGAAAGCTTTGGGGCTCCGGGTGGGTATTTCGATTGTTTTGTTTATTTGTATTTTGATTGGCTGGCATCTGGGCTACATACAACCCA
>CANCGU010000014.1 GCA_947377705.1 Comamonadaceae bacterium | reverse complement strand
GCTACGGGACAGATTTAAGCGGCGTGCACACCGTGGGCGACACCTTGCGCGATTTGCAAGCGGGGGCATCGGCAGGTTGCACCACACATTTGGTGCTCACCGGCAAAGGTGAGCGATTAAAAGGCAAAACTTTGCCTGCCGAATTCCCTCTCGGCACACAAGTGCATGCGGACCTCAGCGCCTTTGCTGATTGGTTGTTGGCGCAACCCGAACCGGCAAGTAAAGCCCACAAAGCCGGAGTCAAAACCGCATGATCGCGATGCTTCGCTCCACAGTGCACATGGCGTTCATGTTTGTCACGGTCATCCCCTATTCCCTGCTCATCCTGTTGGTGCGCTTGCTAGGCGCCAAGGGCGACAAGTTGTATGTGATTGCGCAAAAGTGGCTCACCCTCAGTGTGGACGCCGCCCGCGTCATCATGGGCATTCGCTATGAAATTCAAGGTCAAGACAACTTGCCCGTGGGTGAAACCAGTCCCGCGATCTTGTTGGTCAAGCACCAGTCCACCTACGAGACGTTTTTGATGCCCGCCATCATGCCGCACCCCTTGGCCTATGTGTTCAAAAAAGAGTTGCTGTATGTGCCGTTTTTCGGTTGGGCCATTGGCAGTTTGGACATGATTCACATCGATCGCAGCCAACGGTCTAAAGCGTTCGCCAAAGTGGTGGAGCAGGGCAAAGCCCTGTTGGCCAGAGGCGTGTGGGTCATCATGTTTCCAGAAGGCACTCGCATCCCGCGTGGCGAGCGCGGCAGCTACAAAAGCGGTGGGTCGCGTTTGGCCATTGCCACTGGCGCACCCGTCATCCCTGTGGCGGTGACCTCCGCCAAATGCTGGCCCCGCAAAGCCTTCATCAAATACCCAGGGGTGGTGGCGGTGTCCATTGGCAAACCCATTCCAAGCGAAGGCCGTGATGCCGACGAACTGACCCGCGAAGTCGAAGCTTGGATTGAAGCCGAAATGCACCGCCTCGATCCCGAGGCCTACATCGGCAAACATTGAGCCCGCACGCATGAGCCGCTTCTTGCAACTCGTGCTCGACATCTTCGATGGCGTGGCCACGCCAGCGCCGGCGCAACCCCAACCACCTGCTTTACACGGCCCTCATTTGCCCTCAGAGCCTTTGGGGCAGGTGTTGCCCAAAGCGCATTACGCCCACCCCCGCGCGACACGTCGCATTCAACTTGGGTCGACGGATGTGGCTTACGCGTTTCGGCGTGGCAAGCGTCGCACCATTGGCATGGCGATTGGCCCCGATGGCCTCGAGGTCAGCGCGCCGCGTTGGGTGACGCTGGGTGAAGTGGAGTCTGCGCTACACGAAAAAGCCGATTGGATTGCCCGTAAGTTGGTGGAGATGCAAGAGCGCCAACAGCAGCTCGGGGCATCCCGCATCGTGTGGGCTGATGGCGTGGTGCTGCCGTATTTAGGTGACCCGTTGCAAGTGGTGCTTGACTCATCCCGTATGCTCAAAAAGAACAGTGCTCAGTTTGAGCCAGCCACCACGGGCGCCCATGCCCTGCGCCTAGGCTTGCCCCTCAATGCCGAGCCCCAACAAATTCGTGATGCCGTGCAAGCTTGGCTGATGCGTCAAGCCAAAGCTTTGTTTGTGGAGCGTCTCAATCACTATGCCCCGCAGCTGGGTGTGCAGTGGCAGCGCGTATCGCTCAGCAGTGCGGTCACGCGTTGGGGCAGCGCCAGTGCCAATGGCGCCATTCGCCTCAACTGGCGGTTGGTGCACCACAAACGCGACGTGATCGACTACGTGGTGGCCCACGAACTCAGCCATTTGCGCGTGATGGACCACAGTCCGCGCTTTTGGGACACCGTGCAAAGCGTCATGCCCGACTATGCGCAGCGCCGCCGTGTTCTTAAGGATGAACCCTTACCCCCGTGGTCTTGACTTGGTTTTTGGAGATTTCCCGTCATAATTGACGTTTACGTAAACGTAAACAAGGAAATCATGGCGACCACCTATTCCATCAGCGACTTAGCGCGTGAGTTTGACCTCACCACGCGAGCCATCCGTTTTTACGAAGACATGGGTCTGCTGCAACCCGAGCGCTCCGGTCCAGGCGGGCGCAACCGCGTCTACAGCCATCGCGATCGCACCCGCCTCAAGCTCACGTTGCGCGCCAAGCGCTTGGGCCTGTCGCTGACCGAGGCCAAAGACCTGATCGACATGTACGACAGCCCGCGTGACACAGGCCCGCAGCTGCAAAAGTTTTTGCTGGTACTTGATGCGCACAAGCGCGAACTCGAAGCGCAAATGGCCGAAATATTGGCCAACCTCGACGAGGTGAAGGCCCACGAAAAAGAAGCCCGTACTTTGCTGGCCAAGCAAGGCGAGAAGCCCGCCAAAGCGGCGAAAACGGCGAAAGCGAATAAGGCATGACGCATCCTGATCTGCACGCTCGCATTGAAGCCAGCTTTGTGCGTCAAGGCATGATGCAGCACCTGGGTGCGCGCATCGTCGCCGTTGCGCCAGGCGAAGTGGAAATTGCATTGCCCTATTCCGAACGTGTCACGCAACAACAAGGCGGCTACCACGGGGGTGCCATGGGGGCGCTGGCCGACATTGCCGCTGGCTATGCGGGCCTGACCTTGGCCCCCGAAGGCCAAGAGGTGACGACGGTCGAATACAAAATCAACTTTCTCGCCGCCTTCCAAGGTGGGGAATTACGCGCGCGCGGTCGTGTGGTGCGTGCGGGTAAGCGCCTCATCATCACCACCGCCGAAGTGGTGCATCTTGACGACAACGGCGGTGAATCGCCCTGCGCATTGATGCAGCAAACCCTCGCCACCGTGAATAAAACCTACTAAGCCCATCGGAGACAAACATGAACAACTTACCTGGCCTGAACTTCCAACTTGGTGAAGACATCGATGCCTTGCGCGATGCTGTGCGCGACTTCGCGCAAGCCGAAATCGCTCCCCGTGCTGCTCAGATCGACCATGACGACCAATTCCCGATGGACCTGTGGCGCAAGATGGGAGACCTCGGCGTCTTGGGCATCACGGTGAGCGAAGAATATGGTGGCGCCAACATGGGCTATCTGGCACACATGATTGCGATGGAAGAAATTTCGCGCGCATCGGCCAGCGTGGGCCTGAGCTACGGCGCACACAGCAACTTGTGTGTGAACCAAATCAAACGCAACGGCACTGAGGCGCAACGTCAAAAGTATTTGCCCAAGCTCATCAGCGGCGAGCATGTCGGCGCTTTGGCCATGTCTGAGCCAGGTGCGGGCTCTGACGTCATCAGCATGAAGCTCAAAGCAGAAGACAAAGGCGGCTACTACCTGCTCAACGGCAGCAAGATGTGGATCACCAACGGCCCCGATGCCGACACCTTGGTGGTCTACGCCAAGACTGAGCCCGAGCTGGGTGCGCGTGGTGTGACTGCTTTTTTGATCGAGAAAGGCATGAAGGGCTTCAGCGTGGCGCAAAAACTCGACAAACTGGGCATGCGTGGCAGCCACACCGGCGAGCTGGTGTTTCAAAACGTCGAGGTGTCAGAAGCCAACATTTTGGGTGGTTTGAATATGGGCGCCAAAGTGTTGATGAGCGGTTTGGACTACGAGCGTGCGGTGCTCACCGGCGGCCCCTTGGGCATCATGCAATCGGTGATGGACAACGTCATCCCTTACATCCACGACCGCAAGCAGTTTGGTCAAAGCATTGGCGAGTTCCAACTCATCCAAGGCAAAGTCGCCGACATGTACACCGTGCTCCAAGCCGGTCGCAGCTTTGCCTACACCGTGGCCAAGAACCTCGACTTGCTCGGCACCGACCACGTCCGCCAAGTGCGTAAGGACTGCGCTTCCGTCATCTTGTGGACCGCAGAAAAGGCCACTTGGATGGCCGGTGAAGGCGTGCAAATTTTTGGCGGTAACGGCTATATCAACGAATACCCCTTGGGCCGTTTGTGGCGCGACGCCAAGTTGTACGAAATTGGTGCAGGCACCAGCGAAATTCGCCGCATGCTCATTGGTCGAGAACTGTTTGCCGAGACAATGTAAGGCTTGCGCTCAAACCTTGGGCGAGCTCTGCGACACATGATGGAATGAACAAGTTGTTTGCCTCTTTACTAGTAGCCCCACTTCGCGCCGCCTTGCGCGGATTGAGCATGGGCGTGTGCGTCGGTTTGGCTTTGGCTTTGTGGTTCAGCCTCGCGCGATGCTTCATGCTGGCCTACTACTGGCCGACCCCGGGCACTGACTTATGGGCAGAACTGCCGGTGGCCTTGTTCATGGGTTTGCGGTTTGACTTGAAGATGGGGGCCATTGCAGCGCTCTTGCTGTTCCCGTGGTTGGGTTGGCGCTGGCGCATGCGTACCTGGGTCATTCAAGTGTGGGCCAGTTTGTTTGCGCTTTTGACGGTCATCAACTTTTACTACTACGGCTTTTATAAGCTGCCCATTGACAGCGTGATTTTTGGTTTGGCGGATGACGACACCATTGCCGTCTTGCGCACCATTTGGCAAGACTTTCCCATGTTGCAAATTGCGGTGGTGTTGACGTTGGCCATTTGGTCGGCCAACGTTCTGGCCCTGCGTGTGGGGCAACATGTATGGGCGTGGTTGCAGCAAAGTTGGCAACGTGGGTGGCATTTGTTATGGATTCCTGTGCTCTTGGTGTTTGTGTTGATGGTGGGCAAAGGCACGCTCAAAGGCATGGCCTTGCAGCTTGACAACATCACCGCCACGAGTAAGCCGTTTTTGAACAACGTCATCCCCAACGGCGTGACCGCGCTGTACAACGCGTGGGACGCTTATCGCACCTCGACCGACATTGGCGAAGAAGATACGGGGCTCAAAGCTTTTGGCTTTGACAGCTACCAATCGGCCGCGCGGGCTGTAGGCATCACAGCCACGACGCCAGAGGGTGTGCGACGTGCCATGATGGCTTCCGGCCATCACCAACCCAATGGTAAGAACTTGGTGTTCTTCCAAATGGAATCGTGGAGCGCAGAGCCTTTCAAATACCAATCCAAAGACATGGACGTGCTGGCAGGCTTGAATGACAAGTTGCACAACGCATGGTTGTTTGACAACTTTGACTCTGCCCACCATGGCACGCACCCCGCGCTCGAAGCGATTTTGTATAACACCCCCGTCACGCCCATCACCAACGGCAAGTACCGCCACATTCAGCTGGATTGGGGCGTGCCCTTTGCCATGAAAAAAGCGGGCTATGACACCGTGTTCGTCACCTCAGGCCAGTCTGGCTGGCGCGAACTCAACCGCGTGTTGCTGGTTCAAAGTTTCGACGAAGTCATTGATGCTGCTACGTTGCGCGCCAAGTACTCTGGCGCAGCAGGCGGCATCTGGGGGGTGTGGGATTCGTACATGTTCCGTTACATCGAGGAACGTTTGGCGCAGCAGCCCCAAGGTCGTCCTTTGTTCATCTACGCCATGTCCACCACCAACCATCCTCCGTATGAGTTGCCCTCGGACTACAAGCCTTTTGCATTCGACATCCATAAGTGGCCCGGCGACAAAGGATCGGAACATTTGATTCCCAATTTGCAAACGTACCGTTATGCCAACGACGAGCTGGCTAAATTCGTGACGGCGGTGGAGACAAGTCCCGCTGCGGTGCAAACGGTGGTCGCTGCAACGGGCGACCACAACGTGCGAACCTTTGGTCAATACGCGACACCTGAAAGTCAAGTGCTGCGTCAGCAAGTGCCGTTCGTGGTGTGGGGAGGCGGGAAGTTGGCTTGTCCGAGTGCCTTACATCGAGTGGGCAGCCACTTAGACATGTTCCCCACCTTATTCCCTTTGCTGGGTATTCGTGAAGGCTATTTGATGACAGGCCGCGATTTGTCCGAGTGCCCTACCACGGCTAGCGGTGAAGACGCCATGGCCGTGACCTTCATTGGGCAAGTGCGAACTCATCACGCAATTTGGACCATGGGCAGCGCCAACACCTTGGCCTGCCAACCTCCAGGGCGTGTGTGTGAATGGCAGCCCAAACAAGATTCGAAAGCGCGCGCCCGCGTCGCATTGTTGGATTGGAATATCCGTCATCACATCCATCACGCTAAAGGTGAGAAATAAAAATATGTCCACGTCACTTCAACACCTTTTTGACAACAACCGTGAATGGGCCGAGCGCATGGAGCGCGAGCAGCCAGGGTTTTTCTCGCGCTTGTCACAGCAACAGCTGCCTAAGTATTTGTGGATCGGTTGCTCCGACAGCCGCGTGCCAGCAAATCAAATCACAGGCCTAGATCCTGGCGAGGTGTTCGTGCACCGCAACATTGCTAACGTGGTGGTGCACTCAGACCTGAACGCGCTGTCTGTGATTCAATACGCGGTCGATTGCCTCAAGGTCGAGCACATCATGGTGGTGGGGCACTACGGCTGTGGTGGCGTTTTGGCTGCCACACGCGGTGCGCGCATTGGCTTGGCGGATAACTGGCTACGGCATGTGCAAGACGTGCGCTTGCGCCACCGTCAACGCTTGAACCACTTGCCGCAAGAGCAACTCGAAGACGTGATGTGTGAGATGAACGTCATTGAGCAAGTCGGCAACGTTGCCTTGTCCAACGTCATGCAAGACGCTTGGAGTCGCGGGCAGAAAGTATCCATTCATGGATGGATTTACCGCGTCTCCGACGGCTTGGCTCATGACTTGGATGTGACGATGAGCCGTCCAGGTGAAGTCGTCGATGTCTTTCGCCGCGCCTTCAAGAAATATCCACGCGGGATGTAACCGCTTTCATTTTTAAACCTTCAGCAGGAGACCCCACATGACCCCACATGCAGACCCCATCGTCATCGTCAGTGCCGCACGTACGCCCATGGGCAGCTTTCAAGGCGACTTCTCTAGCCTTGCCGCGCACGACTTGGGCGGTGTCGCCATCAAAGCCGCCGTCGAGCGTGCGGGCATCGCGCCAGAGTTGGTGACCGAAGTTTTGTTTGGCAACTGCTTGATGGCGGGCCAAGGCCAAGCCCCTGCGCGTCAAGCTGCATTCAAAGGCGGTTTGCCCAAGAGCGCTGGCGCTGTCACCTTGTCCAAAATGTGCGGCTCTGGCATGCGTGCAGCGATGTTCGCGCACGACATGTTGATTGCCGGCACGCACGATGTCTTGGTGGCCGGCGGCATGGAGAGCATGACCAACGCGCCCTACCTCATGCTCAAAGGACGTGGCGGCTATCGCATTGGCCACGACCGCATCTTTGACCACATGATGCTCGACGGATTGGAAGACGCTTACGAGCCAGGCCGCAGCATGGGCACCTTTGGTGAAGACTGCGCCGCCAAATACAGCTTCACCCGTGCCGAGCAAGACGCCTTCGCCACCGCCAGTGTGCAACGCGCCAAAGCTGCCACCGAGAGCGGTGCCTTCGCCACAGAAATCACCCCCGTCACCGTCAAGACCCGCGCGGGCGACACCGTGGTGTCGATTGACGAAGGCCCAGGAAAAATCAAGCTCGACAAAATCACTTCGCTCAAGCCCGCATTCAAAAAAGACGGCACCATCACGGCGGCCTCTAGCTCGTCTATCAACGACGGCGGCGCAGCCATGGTATTGATGCGCGAGAGTACGGCCAAGCAATTGGGCTGCAAGCCCTTGGCACGCATCGTCAGCCACGCCACGCACGCGCAAGAGCCAGAGTGGTTTGCGACCGCGCCCGTAGGCGCCACGCAAAAAGCCCTGGCCAAGGCAGGTTGGAAAGTGGAAGACGTGGACCTGTGGGAAGTCAACGAGGCTTTCGCCGTTGTCCCCATGGCCTTGATGAAAGAGCTCAATGTGTCGCACGACATCGTCAACGTCAACGGTGGTGCATGTGCTTTGGGGCACCCCATCGGTGCATCCGGTGCGCGCATCATGGTCACGCTCATTCACGCTCTCAAAGCACGCGGCCTGAAAAAAGGCTTGGCCACTTTGTGTATCGGTGGCGGCGAAGGCACCGCAGTCGCACTCGAACTCGTTTAATTTTTCGTCATGCCTACCGCACTCATCATCGGCGCGTCGCGCGGCATTGGGCTTGAGCTGGTTCGTCAATACGTGGCGGACGGCTGGCGCGTCATCGCCACCGCCCGTGACGATGTCGGGCGCGATCGCCTTCAAACTCTCGGGGCTCAGTGCTTGCGTGTGGATGTCGCCAACCCCATCAGCGTGACCTCATTGGAATGGCTGCTCGATGGCGAAAAAATCGACCTTGCTTTGTATGTGGCCGGCGTCATCGATCACAACGCTGCCAACACACCGCCCACACAAGACGCGTTTGACCGCGTCATGCACACCAACGTCATGGGCGCGATGATGACCATCCCGCAAGTCGCACCCATGGTCGAAGCCGCCGATGGCGTGTTCGCCTGCATCAGCAGTGTGATGGGCAGTTTGCAAGGCACGCGCAGCAGTGATGCGGCGCTGTACCGCATCAGCAAAGCCGCGCTCAACATGGTGGTTCGTACCTCGCAGCCCGAGTACCCCCGGGTACGCATGGTGGCGATGCACCCAGGCTGGGTGCAAACCGAGATGGGTAGTGCCAATGCCACGCTCACGCCAGAGCAGGCTGTTACGCGCATGCGCCATACGTTGGCACAGATCGCGCCCGAACAAGCAGGGCAGTTTTTGTCTTACGACGGCAGCCCCATTGCTTGGTGACCTCTTTCACATATTCATTTCAGAACGGATAACGCCATGTTGCTCACCCCAGACCAAACCATGATTCGCGATGCCGTACGCGACTTTGCCCAACAAGAACTCTGGCCCAACGCCGCCAAGTGGGACAAAGAGCACACCTTCCCGCACGAGGTGCACAAAGGTCTAGCCGCACTCGGCGCCTATGGCATTTGCGTGCCTGAACACTTGGGGGGCGCTGGTTTGGACTACACCACGCTCGCCCTTGTTTTAGAAGAAATTGCCGCAGGTGACGGCGGTACCAGCACGGCCATCAGTGTGACCAACTGCCCCGTGAATGCCATTCTCATGCGCTATGGCAACGACGCGCAAAAGAAACAATGGCTGACCGAATTGGCGCAAGGCAATATGCTCGGCGCGTTTTGCTTGACTGAGCCACATGTGGGTTCTGATGCCTCCGCGCTGCGCACGACAGCCACCAAAGAAGGCGACGAATACGTCATCAATGGCGTAAAGCAATTCATCACCAGTGGCAAAAATGGCCATGCCGCCATCGTCATCGCGGTGACTGATAAAGGCGCAGGCAAGAAAGGCATGAGCGCTTTCATCGTGCCCACCAGCGCACCTGGCTACCAAGTGGCACGCCTTGAAGACAAGCTCGGCCAGCACAGCAGCGACACCGCACAAATCAATTTTGACAACTGTCGCATCCCTGCCGAGAACTTGATCGGTGCGGAAGGCGAGGGCTACAAGATCGCCTTGTCTGCTTTAGAAGGCGGGCGCATCGGCATTGCCGCGCAAAGCATTGGCATGGCCCGCAGCGCGTTTGAAGCGGCGCTGCACTACAGCAAAGACCGCGTGAGCTTTGGTACCGCCATCTTCAACCACCAAGCCGTGGGTTTCCGCTTGGCCGATTGCGCCACGCAACTCGAAGCTGCACGTCAGTTGATGTACCACGCCGCCGCTTTGCGCGATGCCGGTTTGCCTTGCTTGAAAGAAGCTGCCATGGCCAAACTCTTTGCCAGCGAAACAGCAGAGCAAGTCTGCAGCGTCGCCATTCAAACCTTGGGCGGCTACGGCGTGGTGAGCGACTTCCCCGTCGAGCGCATTTACCGCGACGTGCGCGTGTGTCAAATCTACGAAGGCACAAGCGACGTACAAAAAATCATCATCCAAAGGGCATTGGCCTAATGTCCTTCGCCACCACCCACACCGCCACGTTGCTCAAGTACGGCGGCATCAGTTTTATTGCGGGTGCCGTCAACCACGGCATGTTCAGTGAGAGCCGTTCGGTCATCACCGCTGCGTTTGGCGTCTGTTTCTATTTGCTCGGCTCGTGGCTAGAGATGCGCGTGCAAGATGCCGAGCGTCAAAGCTGGGCCGATGTACTGGGCGTAGGCATTGTGTCGTCGATCGGCTTGGGCTTTTTCACGGGCGGTTTGCAACACTTCCCTGACTCGCCAGACCGTAGCGTGTGGGTCGTGCCCTTGGGCTTTGGTTTGAGTTTGCTGGCCATGTATTACATGGATTGGCGCACACGCATGTCAGTCAACCGCCTCATCTCCTACGCCTTGTTTTCCATCGCGGTGGTGTCGGCTTGTTCGGCTTGTTCGGCTTTGGCTTGGTCCCAGTTGGCGGGGCAAGCTGCGGATGGCCATGGACATTCGCACGGGGAAACTACCGCGCAAGTGTCAACAGCAGATGCGCATGCACACGCCAGTGATGCTGGTGTGGCTGTGGCTACACGTACTGTCACCGTCACCATGGGTGACGACATGCGTTTCACGCCCGCCAATTGGCAGGCGACCTCTGGTGAGACGGTGCGCATTCAGTTGGTGAACACAGGCAAGGTACGCCATGAATTCATCATTGGCACCGAAGCCGAGTTACAAGCCCACGTCGAAGAGATGAAAAAGCCAAACGCAGGCCATCACCACCATGCCAGCAATGCGCTGAGCTTGGGCGCGGGCGAATCGGGTGAACTGATTTGGACGTTCACCGATGCGGGTGTGTTGCAGATCGCCTGTTTCGAGCCTGGTCATTATGACGCTGGCATGCGCGGCACCATTTCTGTCTTGCCTTGATGCGCCCATGACCGTGACTACGAGCTGCCCCTGCGGGCGTGTCGATGCCAAGAATCGCGCCGTGGCCTATGCCGATTGCTGTGGCCGTTTTGTCGACCACTTTAGCGATGCCCCCGCGCCTGATGCCGAGCACCTCATGCGATCGCGCTACAGCGCGTTTGTGTTGGAGCGGGCTGACTATTTGCTGGCCACATGGCACAGCAGTACTCGCCCAACTTCGCTGGACTTTGATGCAGGGGCTAAGTGGCTAGGGCTGGAAGTGCGCGAGCACAAAGTTATTGGCGTTGACACAGCCGAGGTGGAGTTTGTTGCCCGCTATCGCTTGGACGGCCGAGCCGTGCGATTGCACGAGCGCAGCCGTTTTGTATGTGAAAACGACCGCTGGTTTTATGTGGATGGCGATCAGCGCTAAGCCTTTGCGTCTCAACCCGATAATCGGCGGATGACATTTGAAGCAGTTTTATTTGATTGCGATGGCGTGCTCGTCGACAGCGAAACCATCACTTGCGGCGCATTGCGCGACATGCTGGATGAAAACGGTTGGCGCCTGAGCTTGGCCGAATGCATGGCGCATTTCGTGGGCCACACTGTGCGTAGCCGAGCGGACTTGATCGAATCGCACACAGGCAGGCCTCTGACCGACGCGTTCATGGATGAGTTCTATCGCCGCCGCAACATCCGCCTAGAAAACGAAATCAAGGCAATTGACGGCATTCACGACGCGGTGCGTCATGTGTACGAACGCTGCGAAGGCCGCATTGCTGTGGCCTCAGGCGCAGATCGCTACAAAGTAGAAATGATGTTGCAGCGCGTTGGTCTCGTTCAATTCTTTGAAGGCCGCATCTTTAGTGGCCATGAAATGCCGCGAAGCAAACCTTTTCCAGATGTGTATCTAGCCGCTGCCGCGCATCTGCAAGTGGCCCCCGTGCGTTGCTTGGTGGTGGAAGACACGCCCGTGGGCATCGCCGCGGGGGTGGCTGCGGGCGCTACGGTGTGGGCTTATGCGCCGCCTCGCGCGCCGACCGAAGTGCTGACACAGGCCGGTGCCAAACATCTGTTTGCACACATGAACGACTTGCGTATTTAAAGACAAACGCAACAAGGCCGTTCACGCGCTTTGCCGGAACGTTTCTGGGGCTTGTCCCGTCCATGCTTTGAACGCGCGAATGAAGCTCTTTTCATTTGAGAACCCCACCTCGGTGGCGATTTGCTTCAGCGCTTTGCCGGTGCGCAACAGCAGCGTGCGCGCGCGTTGCTCGCGCACGCTGTCCTTGAGCTGCTGCAGACTCGCGCCTTCTTCTTTGAGCTGTCGGTGCAGCGTGCGAGCCGACATATTGAGCCACGCAGCTAAGTCGTCAGCATTGCGGCTGTGCTCGGGGTGTTGGGCCAAGGTTTGGCGGACCTTCTCCACCAACAAACGGTCACGCCGGTAGGGACGTACCGTCAGCAGCAGGGCGCGTTGCAGCATCTGCTGTAGTGCGGCTTCGTCGCGACGGACGGGCAGGGTGAGGTAGCCCGCATCAAACTGCAAGCCGTTCATGTCGGCATTGAAATGTGTGGGCCCATCAAACAACACACGGTAGCTGTCGGCATGTGCAGGTGGGGCAAAGCGCAGGTGCGTGGCGATAAGCGGAATGCGTGAATCGGTCAGCCAACACGCCACGCCCAAGGCATTGCGCAGCACCGACACCACACAAAACTCACGGAACACGCCCCGGTCGCGTGCTTCCTCCAGCTGCAAGGTGGCCACGCCTTGGCGCTCGGTCAAGGAGAGGTGAATGTCGTCGGTGAGCAGTCCATGGTGTCTGCACCAGCGTCCCAGCGCCAGGCCTAACGTGGGCGAGGTGAGTGAGGCCCGCACCAACATGCCATAGCTGCCCCAAGGCAGGCGGCGGCTGAACCAGCCCAAGCCTTCGTCATCTAACTCTTGCATGGCGATGCCCGACATCAACTCCATCTGCATGGCGGTCACGCGGGCATTGTTTTTCTTGAGAAGTTTTGGCTCGATTTGTGCCTTCTTCAGCGCCGCGTCTACACGCAGGCCACGCTGCGCATAAGCTGCCGCAATCGCTTGAATAAAAGCAATGGGCGTCTCGGAGCGGCCGAGTGCGGGCGTTTGGTCTGAGGTGGGGCTAGGGCTAACCATAAGAAGCCTCATTGTGGCAGGATTTGCAACCCATCTGACGCATGGCGTGGCGCTAAACCGCCTAAGCTTGGCCCCAACGCCGTAATAGGAAAAATACGATGACTGTTTTGCATTCCCAGCTCAACCCCCGCTCTGCCGATTTCATGGCCAACGCTGCTGCCATGCGCACCGTGGTGGAAGACCTCAAAGCCCATCTCGAAAAAATCGCTGTGGGCGGCGGTGAGGCGGCGCGAGCCAAACATACGGCCCGTGGCAAGCTGTTGCCCCGCGATCGCGTGCAAATGCTCCTCGACCCTGGCACGCCATTTTTAGAAGTGGCCCCACTCGCTGCGCTCAACATGTACAACAACGACGCACCTTGCGCAGGTTTGATTGCTGGCATTGGTCGTGTGAGCGGCGTCGACTGCATGATCGTGTGCAACGACGCCACGGTGAAGGGGGGCACTTACTATCCCCTCACGGTGAAGAAGCATTTGCGGGCGCAAGAAATCGCGCAGCAAAACAACTTGCCTTGCATTTACTTGGTGGACTCGGGTGGTGCCAACTTGCCCAATCAAGACGAGGTGTTCCCCGACCGCGACCACTTTGGTCGCATCTTCTTCAACCAAGCCAACATGAGCGCGCAAGGCCTCGCGCAAATTGCGGTGGTGATGGGCAGTTGCACCGCAGGTGGCGCGTATGTGCCAGCCATGAGTGACGAAACCATCATCGTGAAAAACCAAGGCACCATCTTCTTGGGTGGTCCACCTTTGGTGAAGGCTGCCACCGGCGAAGTGGTGACGGCAGAAGACTTAGGCGGGGGCGATGTGCACACGCGCCTCTCTGGTGTCGCCGACCACCTCGCGCAAAACGATGTACACGCCTTGGCACTGGCGCGCCAATGCGTGAAAAGTCTCAACGCACAAAAGCAGCCCAACATTGCCACCCACGCGCCTGTGCCGCCGAAGTACGACGCGCAAGAGTTGTATGGCGTCATCCCCACCGACACACGCAAGCCCTTTGACGTGCGCGAAATCATTGCGCGCATCGTCGATGGCAGCGAGTTCGATGAATTCAAAGCCCGCTTTGGTACCACGCTGGTATGCGGCTTTGCACGCATCGAAGGCATGCCCGTGGGCATCATTGCCAACAATGGCATCTTGTTCAGCGAGTCGGCTTTGAAAGGCACGCACTTCATCGAACTGTGCTGCCAACGCAAAATCCCACTGGTGTTTTTGCAAAACATCACCGGCTTCATGGTGGGCCGCAAGTATGAGAACGAAGGCATTGCACGTAACGGCGCCAAGATGGTCACGGCGGTGGCTACTGCGGCTGTGCCTAAGTTCACCGTCATCATCGGCGGCAGTTTTGGAGCGGGTAACTACGGCATGTGCGGCCGCGCTTTCAGCCCGCGCTTTTTGTGGATGTGGCCCAACGCACGCATCTCCGTCATGGGTGGCGAGCAAGCGGCCAGCGTGCTGGCCACGGTCAAGCGCGATGGCATTGAAGGCAAAGGCGGGCAGTGGAGTGCTGAAGAAGAGCAAGCCTTCAAAGACCCCATTCGCCAACAGTACGAAGAGCAAGGCCACCCCTATTTCGCCACAGCACGCCTGTGGGACGACGGTGTGATTGACCCCGCTGACACGCGCCGCGTGCTAGCTTTGGGTTTGAGCGCGTCATTGAACGCCCCCATCCCCGAGACCAAGTTTGGTTTGTTCCGCATGTGAGGGCGACTTGTCTATGAGTGCGCTCACCATCACACACCAAGGTGCCATCCGTACCATCACGCTTTGCCGCCCCGACGTGCGCAATGCGTTCAACGACGAAGTGATTGCCGAGTTGAAAACGGCGTTCATCGACGCAGGTCGGGCGACGGACGTGCGCTGCGTGGTGCTGGCCGCAGAAGGCCCCGCGTTTTGCGCCGGTGCCGACCTGAACTGGATGCGCCGCATGGCCGATTACACGCGTGACGAAAACTTGGCCGATGCTGGCCAACTCGCTGCCATGCTGCGTGCGATTTACGAATGCCCCAAACCCACCCTTGCGCGGGTGCAAGGCGATGTGTTTGCGGGGGGCGTGGGTTTGGTGGCTGCGTGCGATATGGCGGTGAGTGTGGACACCGCCACCTACTGCTTGAGCGAGGTGAAGTTAGGCCTCATCCCTGCCACCATCAGCCCCTACGTCATTCGCGCCATGGGGGCGCGTGCCTCGCACCGCTACTTCTTGACGGCTGAACGTTTCAGTGCCTCAGAGGCGTTGGGCACGGGCTTGCTGCACGCCGTGGTTGGCGCGGAGGCCTTGGACGCCAAAGTGGCTGAGCTCACCAGTGCCTTGGTCAGTGCCAGCCCTAACGCGGTACGCGCCTGCAAGCGCTTGCTGCAAGACGTGGCCGAGCGCGAGATCGACGACGCCTTGGTCGCGCACACCGTGACGAGCATTGCCGACATTCGTTCAAGCGAAGAGGGCAAAGAGGGCGTGCAATCGTTCTTACAAAAGCGCAAGCCTTCGTGGCTGATTTAACGGCTGGTTTGAAGAGAAAGACACCACATCATGTTTAAAAAAATTCTGATTGCCAACCGTGGCGAAATCGCCTGCCGTGTGGCAGCCACCGCCCGCCGACTGGGCATCAAAACCGTGGCCGTGTATTCGGACGCCGACGCGCAAGCCAAACATGTGCAGGTCTGCGACGAAGCCGTGCACATTGGCGGCAGCGCGCCCAAAGACAGCTACTTGCGCTGGGAGCGTATCCTGCAAGCCGCCAAAGACACAGGCGCGCAAGCGGTGCATCCGGGCTACGGTTTTTTGAGCGAGAACGAAGACTTTGCCAAAGCCTGTGCTGCGGCAGGCTTGGTCTTCATCGGCCCGCCCGCCTCCGCCATTTTGGCGATGGGCTTGAAAGCCGAATCTAAGCAACTCATGGAAAAAGCAGGCGTGCCTTTGGTGCCTGGCTACCACGCGGCGGACCAAGACCCAGCCTTGCTGCAGCGCGAAGCCGACCGCATTGGCTACCCCGCGCTCATCAAAGCCAGCGCGGGCGGCGGTGGCAAAGGCATGCGCGTGGTCAACAGCAGTGCGGAGTTTGCCGATGCGCTGGCCAGTTGCAAACGCGAAGCCATCAACAGTTTTGGCGACGATGCGGTGTTGATTGAGAAATATGTGCAACGCCCACGTCACATTGAGATTCAAGTGTTTGGCGACACACACGGCAACTGCGTGTACTTGTTTGAGCGCGATTGCTCGGTGCAACGCCGCCACCAAAAAGTGTTGGAAGAAGCCCCTGCGCCCGGCATGACCGAAGCCCTGCGCAAGCAGATGGGCGAAGCCGCCGTGGCCGCTGCCAAAGCGGTGAACTATGTGGGCGCGGGCACGGTGGAATTCATCGTCGAGCAAACCGCCTATGACAAGCCTGAATCTATGAAGTTTTTCTTCATGGAGATGAACACACGCTTGCAAGTGGAACACCCCGTGACCGAAGCCATCACCGGCCTCGATTTGGTGGAATGGCAACTGCGCGTGGCCAGTGGTGAGCCGCTACCTTTGCAGCAAAGCGATTTGCGCATTCACGGCCACGCCATTGAAGCGCGCATTTGTGCGGAGAACCCCGACAACAACTTCTTGCCCGCAACAGGCACTTTGGCGGTGTACCGCAAGCCCACCTGCAGCAGCTTTGCATTACCCAGCGATGCGCACGCCGGTGTGCGCATTGACGACGGTGTGCGCGAAGGCGACAGCATCAGCCCGTTTTACGACTCGATGGTGGCCAAACTCATCGTGCACGGCGACACGCGCGAACAAGCGCTTGCGCGTCTGGATGAGGCGCTGTCGCAAACCCGCATCGTGGGCTTGACGACCAATGTGCAGTTCTTGCGTCACATCATCCGCACTGATTCATTCGCCACCGCCAAGCTCGACACCGCTTTGATTCAACGCGAAGAAAAAGCCTTGTTCGCGCAAGAGCCTTTGGGCTTGGCGTTGACCGCAGCAGCGGTGGTGGCCAACACGCTGCACCGCGAACAAGCCTTGAAGGGTAACGACCCATTCAGCAGCCGCGACGGCTGGCGCGCCTATGGCGTGGCCTCGCGCAACTTTGGGTTTGTGTTTCATGGCGCGTCTTACAACGCCGTGTTGAGCTATGCCCACGATGGCGGCTTGCAGCTCTGCGTTGAGGATGCAGATGGCGATGTGTCTGGCACCTTGGCTTACCGTGAAGACGGCGACGCCTTGCGCATCAGCTTTGCAGACCAACACGCGCGTGTGCAGGTGTTCCATGAAACACAAGGCCACGAAGATGTGGCCCATGTGTTTGCGCCGCAGGGTGCCACCCGCATCACCGTGGTGGATGCCTTAGCCCATGCAGGCGAAGTGCAAGAGGCTGGTGGTCGCTTGACCGCGCCCATGCCAGGCAAGGTGGTGTCGTTCGCGGTTGCTGTCGGTGACAAAGTCAAGGCGGGTCAGCCGCTGGCGGTCATGGAAGCGATGAAAATGGAGCACACCATTGCCGCGCCTGCGGATGGTGAAGTGCTAGAGCTGCTCTATGCGCCTGGGGACCAAGTGGCCGAAGGCGAAGAGCTTTTGAAATTGAAAGTGTGACCATGTTGAAGTCTTTGCCGCATCGTGTGCATTTGATTGATGTCGGGCCGCGTGACGGCCTGCAAAACGAAAAACAGCCTGTGCCTGCCGCCGTCAAGGTGGAGTTGGTGCATCGCTTGCAAGCGGCGGGCTTGAATGAAATTGAAGTCACCAGTTTTGTGTCGCCCAAATGGGTGCCGCAAATGGCCGACAACGCCGAGGTGATGGCGGGCATTCATCGCCAGCCTGATGTGCGCTATTCGGTGCTCACGCCGAATTTGCAAGGTTTTGAAGCCGCATTGAAAAGCAAACCCGACGAAATCGTTGTGTTTGGTGCGGCCAGCGAAGCTTTCAGTCAAAAGAACATCAACTGTTCGATTGCTGAAAGCATGGAGCGCTTCGCGCCCGTGGTCAAAGCTGCACGCGACGCCGGCATTGCGGTACGTGGCGCGATGAGCTGCACTGTGGGTTGCCCTTACGAGGGTGAGATCGCTCCCGAGCGTGTGGGTTACCTCGCGGGCTTGATGAAGAGCATTGGCGTGCAACGCGTGGACGTGGCCGACACGATTGGCGTGGGCACCCCACGTAAAGTACAAGCGGCCATCGAGGCTACGCTCCGGCACTATGCGTTGAACGATGTGTCGGGCCATTTCCACGACACCTATGGCCAAGCCTTGGTCAACACCTTGGCTGCTTTGCAAATGGGTGTGTGGAATTTCCAATCGTCTGTGGCGGGCTTGGGTGGTTGCCCCTATGCCAAAGGCGCCACGGGCAACGTGGCCACTGAAGATGTGGTCTACATGATGCAAGGCATGGGCATTGAGACGGGCATTGACCTCGACAAGTTGATTGACGCTGGTGTCTTCATCAGCGAGGCCTTGGGCCGCCAGCCCAATTCCCTCGTGTCACGCGCGGTCTTGAACAAACGGACCGCTTGAGCGGGGCGCGTTCGCTGACAATGCAAGCCATGTGTGGAAGCGAACTCACCCCCAAGCCCCAAGGCCTCACCCCCGCAGACTTGCGCCTGAAAGCGCAGGTCAAACGGGTGCTGCAAAGCAATGATGTGCCGCCGTCGCCTTGCATTTCAATTTGCCGCATGTCGGACGACACCACGTATTGCGAAGGCTGTTGGCGCACCTTGGATGAAATCGGTGGCTGGGGACAACGCAGTGCCGATGACAAGCGTGCCGTGTGGCAACTGATTGGTGAACGCTTAGCCGCACAGGCGGCGGCCTAAGTCGCCACATGCGCGGTGCGCCGTGAAGCCTCGAACTTTTGAAGGACGTACGCCATGAAAACCATCACCTGCTACTTCGATTTCATTTCGCCTTACGCCTACCTCGCGTTTGAGGCCTTGCCTCTGCATTTGATGGGTCTGAGCCATCGCGTGGTTTACAAGCCGGTGTTGTTTGCCGCCATGCTCAAACACCACGGTCAGTTGGGTCCGGCTGAAATTGCGGGCAAGCGTGAGTGGACCTATCGACAAGTGCTGTGGCAAGCCAAGCAGTTGGGCGTGATCTTAGATATGCCACCCTCACACCCTTTCAATCCGCTGCCATTGCTGCGCTTGGCGGTGGCTTGCAGTGCCGAAGGCGAGCCCAACCGTTTTGTTTGCGAAACCCTTTTCAGGCATGTGTGGCAGGGCGGCGCCCCCGCCGATGACGCGACGCGCTTACACGCGCTGACGCAGCAGTTGGCCCCCCAACGCTCGGTGGATGCTGCTGAGGTCAAAGATCAGCTCAAAGCCCATACCGAAGAAGCCATTGCGCGTGGCGTGTTTGGCGTTCCTACTTTTTGTGTGGACGACAAGGTCTTCTGGGGCTTGGATGCCCTCCCCATGATGCGCGCTTACCTTGACGGAGATCAATGGTTTGACGGAACTTGGGACGCCGCCGCAAGCATCCAGCAAGGCGTGAAGCGTTGAATCAGGGGATTGCTATCAAAATGCCCCCATGCCCAACGCTTTTAACTTTTCTGCCTCCCCGTTTGACTGCTTAACGCCCGACCAGCAGCGCTTGGTGCGCGACAGTATCGACGTGGTCTATTACCCCGAGGGCGAAGCCATTCTGGATGTGGGGACGACGCCCACGCACCTGTTTGTCATCATCAAAGGGTTTGTCACGCAGTACGACGGCGACGAAGTCATCACCACTTACGGGCCGGACGACACCTTTGACGGCCGTGGTTTGGTGGCAGGTAAAACCAGCAACAAATTTATCGCGCAAGAAGAGGTGGTGGCCTACCAACTGGCCCGTCAAACTGTGACCGATTTGATCGCCAGCAACGACACCTTTGGCGCACTGCTCTTCTCGGACTTGAGCAACAAACTTACCGCTTTGTCGCAGCGACAAAGTCAACACGAGTTGCAGTCGCTCACGCTCTCGCGGGTGGACGAAGCCTTTGTCCGTCCCGCCCACTTTGTGGAGATGGCTGCCGATGTGGTGTCGGTGGTGAAGGTCATGCAAGCGCAACGCACCAAGTGTGTGTTGGTGCGCGATCGCAGCGTCACGCCAGAGCGTGTGGGCGTGTTCACCGCTTCCACTTTGCAGCGAGCCATCTTGAATGGCACGTTATTGGAGCAGCAAAAAATTGGTGACCTCGCCAACTTTCAAATTATTGCCGTGCGTCCCTCTGACCAAGTGGGCGATGCCTTGGCTTTGTTGCAGCGTCATCGTGTGCACCGCTTGGTGGTGATGGATGAGCACCATGTGGTGGGCGTGTTGGAGGCTTTGGATTTGTTCAGCTTCTTGTCGAACCACTCCCACCTCATCACAGTGCAGGTTGAGGCGGCTACCGACATTGACGGTTTAGCGCAAGCTGCGGCACAAATTACGAACATGGTGATCACACTGCACCGCAGCGGGACGCGCGTGAGTTTGATTGCTCGCTTGGTGCAAGACTTGAATGCCCGTTTGTTTGAACGGGCCTGGCAACTCATCGCCCCCGCAGACTTGGTGGCCAACAGTTGCTTGTTTGTGATGGGCAGCGAAGGGCGCGGCGAGCAGCTGCTCAAGACCGACCAGGACAACGGCCTGATCTTGCGTGATGGCTACACGCCACCCGACAACCTGGAAGCCATTTGCCAGTCGTTCTCGCAAGCCCTGTCTGCGTTTGGTTATCCCGAGTGCCCGGGCCACATCATGGTGAATAACCCCATGTGGCGCAAAACAGCCTATGACTTCGGCCAAATGGTGAAGCATTGGTTACTCATGCCCGATGCCAACAGCTTGATGAATTTGGCCATCTTCCTGGATGCCCATGCCGTGTGCGGCGATGCGCACTTGTTGCAAGACGCACAGCAAGTGCTCATGCGTTTTGCCACCGACAACGATGCCATGCTGGCGCGTTTTGCTGCAGCGATAGACGCCTTTGGCAACAGCCAAGGCTGGTGGAACCGTTTGCTGGGCTTGGATGATCAGCAAGGCTTACACCTCAAGAAGGAAGGCATCTTCCCACTGGTGCATGGCGTGCGCAGCTTGGCTTTGGCCGAGCATTTGCAAGAGACAGGCACCACCGCGCGCATCGATGCCTTGGTGGCGCGAAACGTCATTACATCGGCGCTGGGGGCAGACCTCACGCAGAGCTTGCATTTCTTGATGGGTTTGAAGCTCAAGGCCGGCGTGACTGAAATGGAAACGCAACACGCGGTGTCGGGGTTGGTCAACGTGGCCAAGCTCACCACCTTAGAGCGCGATTTACTGAAAGACGCTTTGGGCGTGGTCAAGCACTTCAAGACGCTGCTGCGCAGCCGCTTCAAACTCGACACGCTGTGATGACGTCGCTGATCTCGCCCTCTCATTGGTGGAAATCGCTTCAGCGCGAGTGGTTGATTTACCACTTGGGCCTGCCAGAGTTTCGCTTCATGTTTGATACGCCACCGCCCAACGAATGGGTGTCATTGGACTGTGAAACCACAGGTTTGAATGTGAGCACAGATGAAATCATCTCGATTGGTGCGGTGCGCATTGTGGGGAACAAAATTATGACCAGCGAGCGCTTTGAAGTGCTGGTGCGTCCAGAGCGCGGCGTGTCGGCCGACAGTGTGCGCATTCACCGTTTGCGAGAGCAAGACGTGGCGAAAGGCTTACCCGCCGACGAGGCGATGAAGCAACTCATGCGCTTCATTGGTAGCCGACCGTTGGTGGGTTACTTTTTAGAGTTCGATGTGGCCATGCTTAACCGCGCCATTTGGCCGATGCTGGGGCAGGGCTTGCCGCAACCCAAGATCGAAGTTTCGGCGATGTATTACGACCACAAGTTTCGCCAGATGTTGCCTTACGAGCAGCAAACCAACCCCAACATTGATTTGCGTTTT
>CANCGU010000013.1 GCA_947377705.1 Comamonadaceae bacterium | reverse complement strand
CCCAACAGCTTTGGTGAAGCGGGCGTCAAGCTCACACCCAAGCACTATGCGTATTTGAAAATCAGCGAAGGTTGCAACCACCGTTGCACGTTTTGCATCATCCCGTCCATGCGTGGCGATTTGGTGAGTCGCCCGATTGGCGATGTGCTTAAAGAAGCGCGCGCTTTGTTTGAAGGTGGCGTCAAAGAGTTACTGGTTATCAGCCAAGACACATCGGCTTATGGCGTAGACGTGAAATACGTCACCGGTTTCTTTGATGGCCAACCCATCAAAACCCGTACCTTAGAGCTGTCGCAGGCCTTGGCCAAACTGGCTCAAACTTATGGCGCTTGGGTGCGTTTGCACTATGTGTATCCATATCCGAGCGTGGATGACATCATTCCTCTGATGGCCACAGGTCTTGTGCTGCCATATTTGGATGTGCCATTCCAGCACAGTCACCCCGAGGTGTTGAAACGCATGAAGCGTCCAGCCAGCGGTGAGAAAAACTTAGAGCGTATTGCCCGCTGGCGCGAGCTGTGTCCACAAATCGTGATTCGCAGCACCTTCATTGCAGGCTTTCCTGGTGAGACCGAAGAAGAGTTTGAGCATTTGCTCAACTTCGTGCGTGAAGCCGAGATTGATCGCGCCGGTTGCTTTGCCTATAGCCCCGTGGACGGCGCTGCTGCCAACGACATTCCAGGCATGTTGCCGCAAGAGGTGCGTGAAGAGCGTCAAGCCCGTTTCATGGCTGTGGCCGAAGAAGTGTCTATTGCCAAGCTCAAGCGCCGCATTGGCTCGACCATCCAGGTGTTGGTCGATTCAGCGCCTGCCGGTGGCCGCAAAGGTGGCGTGGGTCGCAGCTATGCAGATGCGCCTGAGATTGATGGTGTGGTGAAGCTGTTGCCGCCTGAGAAACTCAGCAAAGTGCTCAAAGTGGGTGAGTTCACCCGCGCCAAAGTGGTGGCGACAGATGGTCACGATCTTGTCGCATTGCCGATTTAAATTCACAAAAAACAAAAGCCACCTCAAAGGTGGCTTTCATTTAACTTATATTGGTGCCCAGGAAGTGCTGAGCGGGATCTCTTGAAACCCGCATGCCTATTGGGTTTCGCGTTCTCCGTGCGTAATTTTTGCGTAGTTTTTTGGGGGCTCCAGCGTTCAAAATTTTTGAATTGTGTTCTTGCTGATCACCAATCTAACTTTTTACGCTTCCGATTCCTGTTTTTGAGGGGTTGAGTCCCATCAGCCAGCCCTACGTTCATTCGCCCTAGAGACCTTTTGGTTCCTAGGGCGTTTTCTATTTCTGAGTGATGTAAGACGGATAGGAGACTGAATTTACTTATTCTGGCTTGATACCAGCTGCCATCAAAGCCGTCTTCCAGCGGTCAATATCTGCTCTTAAAAAAGTGCGCAGCGCGTCTGGACTCGCTTGCTCGGGTTTGGCAATCAAGGCACTCATATCGCTGAAACGCTGAATCAAGTCAGGTTCACGAAGAGCTTGCAAAAGTGCAGCGTTCAACTTTTCAATCACAGCTTTGGGTGTGTTCTTGGGGGCATATAAGCCGTGCCAAACTGTGAGTTCAAAGTTGGGTAGTCCGGACTCAGTAAAGGTAGGAACATCTGGCAATGACTTTAATCGCGATTTAGTTGCAACAGCAATGGGTTTCAAACTTCCTGCGCGTAAATGACTAAGTGTGCTAGCAGGTTGGTCGCAAATGAAGTCAACTTGTCCTGCCAACAAATCATTAAGAGCAGGTCCTGTTCCTTTGTAGGGAACAGAGAGCCATTTTGAATTTGTTGTGGATTGCAGTAAAGCTTCACATAAATTGGAGGTAGCACCAACACCCGCATTTGCAAAATTTATTTTTCCTGGTCGTTCCTTTGCATAGGATAAAACGCCTTGTAAGTTATTGGCTGGAAAGTCTTTTCGTGCAACCAAAATCATAGGTACTTCGGTCACGATGCCGATGGGTTCAAAGTCTGTTACGGGGTCGTAGGTAAGTTTGGTGTACAAGGCCGGTGCACTTGCATGCGCCATATTATGAAAGAGCAGGCTGTAGCCATCTGCAGGTAAACGCGATACGCGTGCTGCCCCAATCGTGCCTCCCGCGCCGCCCGTGTTTTCAACTAATACTGTCTGTTGCAAGGATTTGCTCATGGCTTGCGCCAGCAAGCGCCCCAATACATCGGTAGATCCTGCTGGTGGAAAAGGAATGACCATGGTGATGGGCTTGCTTGGAAAGTCATTGGGGGTTTGACTCAGGGCAGAAAAGGCCCAGGTGAAGGCGATCAAGCCAATGACGCGTTTCAGTGGTTGGATAGGCGTTTTAAAAGTCAGCATGATTGTTTAGAGTGGTTGTGTCAAAGAATAAATTTCCAAACCTCGAGAGTCAACAGGCTGGTAAAGGGTTCTAGTCAAGGGGTCATGTCCCGCAATGACATGATCGGGCGAATCAGCGAGTCGATCAATCAGGTCGTAGCCGTTGAGCATGTCGGCTGTGTTCACCACGATAGGGAAGGGCGACCTTTGGCGGATGTTTTCCAAGTAATGGGTGGCGTCAGACGCCAACACAATCCAACCCCGTTTCGTGTGCACCCGCACAATTTGCAAGCCTTGTGTGTGGCCGCCTACCCAGTGGACTGTGATGCCAGATCGAAGCTCAAATGCACCATCTTGAAAAGCAACACGTTCTTCAAAGTTCGCGTAGACCAGATCACAGACATCGGAAGGGTCGTAGGCATGGCGACAAAATGCATGTCGCATTTCTTTGCCGGTGGCGTAGTGCATTTCACGTTCTTGTAGGTGAAAGCGTGTTTTCGGTAAAAGCCGGGTATTGCCCGCGTGATCGTAGTGAGCGTGGGTAATGATGGTGTCGTGAATGTCTTCTAAATGAACGCCTGCTGCCTTCAGTGATTCGATGGGGCAGCGTAAGAAAGTTCGCTTTCTGGCGCGCGCTGATTCCGCGTTAAACCCTGTATCTACCAAGATGGTTTCGTTGTCAGATTTGAGAAACCACACAAAGTAATCCATGTGCGTTGCTGCATCGTGTGGGTCATAAGCGATGAAATTTTCTTGGCGTTTGCGTTGCACCGTTGCGTAGCGCATTGCATATGCCTCCCAGGTGCGCGTGGACATGGGGCCTCCTTGAGTTAGGACTGGATGTGTGACTGAATGGCCGCCAGTGCGGGCAGCAAGTGAAGGGTGAGGTCATCCGGTCTTTCGACCATCGGAAAATGACCAAATCCTTTGAGCTCTTGGAAATGTGCTCCTTTGATTTCAGCTGCGACTTTGGCGCTGTCAGCCGGTGTGGCAGAGTAGTCATAGTCACCTGTAAAGAGCCACACAGGGGTGCGTTGGGTGTCAATGGCTGCCGTATGGTCGTGCGCGTTGAAGTCGTCGCTGTAGTAGCCTAAATCGCCGTCGTAAATGCCAGGCGCGCCTTGCGAGTAAATCCAAGTGGCCTGGTCACGGTGCGCTTTGCCGCTGGTGGGCGATAGCAAGGAACCGACCCAAGCAGCAGACAAACGCGCGCCATGAACTTGCGAATGGTTCAAGTAAACAGAACGCCTTCCCGGTGAGCAGTAAGGCGCCTCGAGCAAAACAGCGCCATGGAAACGATCGGGGTGTTGCGCTAGCAATGCCAGACTGATGGCGGTCCCCATCGAGCATCCCATGAGTGTTGTTTTTTCAATGCCGGCTGCATCCATGTAACTGAGGACCCATTTGGCGTAATTGGCTTCAGTTAAACGCCAGTTCCAATTGGCCGTGCCAGTGGGGAGTGGCGAGCGGCCGTGGCCGGGCAGATCGAAGGCATGCAAGCGCCATTGTTGGCGTAAGGTGTCTTGCCCCATCAAACCGTGCCATTGCCGCGCATCTGCACCCGCTGTGTGCAAAAGCAGCAGTGTCGGCGCCGCCTCATTTCCACTTTGCTCGGCATAAACCCATTCGGTTTTTTGGGGATCCATCGCGTAGTACTTGCCCGTGATGTGCGCAAGTACTGATTTGTTCCATGTGATTTCAGGTTGGAGTTTGTTGAGTTTGATGCGACAGGTTTCAATCAGCCGTTCGATAAAGGGGAGCGCTTGTGCAATGGCATCCGGTGTGCCGTCTAAAGAAAATTCTGGGCATTGCCGTCTCAGCGCGCCCAACGATTGATAGCCGGGTGCAGGTTCTGGGCTGAAAACTTGGGCCCACACGCCAGTGCTTGCGCTTAAGGTCATGACGTTAGCGCCTTCTTCGCCCGCCCAAACCAAAATAGGCGGCGCGTTTGCGGCATCAGTCACTTGCCATGTCACACGAATCGGGCAACGCAAAGCGTCTTCATGTACCTCTGTTACTTGGAGAGCTTCATGAATAGCTTTTTCTAGCGCATGGCTTGTGAACATCAGGTACGTTCCTGGGTGAATTTGTACATCGCTGTGTGATCGGCGCCTTTGTCGAGGGCGGATTCAGCTTGCGTCCAAGTCTGAACGCAGACTGAGGCGAAGTCATCAGGGGTGCCCATGCGGTCAATGAAGTTCAAGGCAGTTTGCAGATCTTTGCGCATCAATGCCAAAGAAAAGCCAGAGTTGAATGTGCCAGAAAGCATGAAGTTCTCAACCTTCACGTCGGTGGTGTTGTTTTTGCCGGTGGATGCGTTAAAAACTTGGTTGACCAAATGGGGGTCGATTCCAAATTTTTCAGCGGCTACCAAGGCCTCTGAAACCGCCAGTAAACCAGCAGCTGACACGTAGTTGTTCAAGGCTTTGACAGCATGCCCAGCGCCTGCAGAGCCGACGTGCACCAAGGTTTTTCCGAGCGCTTCAAGTACATGTCGAATTTTCTCAATGTGTACTTTTTCGCCCCCCATCATGATGGACAAACTTCCGTCGGTGGCGCGTTTGACGCCGCCTGAAACGGGGGCGTCACAAAACGGGATGTTCAATGCCGCTAATTGCGTGAAGTTCTCACGCGTGTGAACAGGATCTGACGAACCCATATCGACCAGAATTTGACTTGCATTGAGGTGCCGCGCCAACGCATTCTCACCCTCCCACAACAACGCATCGACGATTTTGCTGTCTGGCAACATCAAAATAACGATGTCGCATTGCTGGGCAACTTGTGTGGGCGATGTGGCTGCTTTGAAGTTTGCTTCTTGCGTCAGAGACGCTGCAGCATGGGGGTTCAGGTCGAACCCCATGACATGGAACTGTGCGCGCAATAGATTGCGAATCATGGGCAGTCCCATTTGACCCAAGCCAATGAATCCGATGCGAGGGTTTGCCACGTTTAGATCCCCATTTCTTTGAAGACTTCTTTTGCGCCACGGAAGCTGTCAATTGCAGCGGGCACGCCACAGTAAATTGCCGTTTGCAAGAAAACTTCAGAAATTTCTTCTTTGGTCAATCCGTTGTTGATGGCACCACGCACGTGAAGTTTCAATTCGTGAGGGCGGTTCAGTGCGGTCAGCATGGACAGGTTGATGATGCTGCGCGTGCGACGGTCGAGTCCAGGTCGATTCCAAATGTCATTCCAGCAATACTCAGTCACGAGCTCTTGCATCGGCATGTTGAAGTCGTCGGCATTTTTCAGCGCGGTGTCTACGTACTCAGCGCCGAGAACTTCGCGGCGAGTTTTGAGGCCTTTTTCAAATAAGTCTTTGTTCATAGATAGCTCCTAGTGGTTGGGTTGATTTGAGGATTCAGGGTGTTGCAATCGGAAAACGCCTAAGGCTGCAACTTCAGCATTCATGACATGTTTGTATGAGACTTTTTGTGCGCCCTTGGCATCGCGCGCTTCGATGAAGCTGAGCAGGGTTTGAATTTCTGAGAGGCTTTGCGGCAAGCGATCGGGCAGCATCAAGGACTTGGCGCGAAGCAAGCTGACACGAGACAGCAGGCCCCCCAAGATTTCTTTGATGAGCTGATTGCCGCAACCACCCAACAAAATGTCATAAAACTCAGCCTTGGCTTGCAACACCCCTTTGCGTGAATTTTTCTTGCCTGCGTCACTGAGGCGTTTGACGGTCTTGGCTAATTGCTTGACTTGGGTGTCGCTTGCAAGACGGGTGAACTCATGTGCTGCAAAACTTTCTAAAAGTCGCCGCATGGCATAAAGGTCTTGCGATTCTTCTAGCGTCATAGAGGCGACTTCGGGGCCGCGGTGCGGAACGATGACGATGAGCTTCTCGGCTTCTAGCTTTCGCAAAGCTTCGCGAACAGAAGGGCGGCTAACCCCGAGTTGTTCGCACAGCTCTCGTTCAATCAGCTTTTCTCCCGGCTGCAGCTCACCGTTCAGGATGGCCAAGCGCAGGTGTTTCTCCACCTGGCTGCGCAAGGTTTCTGGTTTTAGCTGTTTGAGTTCTGTGCCCATCATTGAAGCATATTTTTTGTATGACAATTTGTCAATCATGTTGACAGATTTTTTTTCTGTGTTCACAATCAAAACACAAAAATAAAGAAATTATTTCGTTTCTGCACTCAACCCACACACATCGTAGGAGACAAATCATGCGTAAAAAATCTTCCATTCAACAGGCAGATGTCAATCTAGAAATGCGTCGCCAAGCCTTGAAAGGTCTTGGCGCTTTAGGACTGGCGGGTGTTTTGCCGCTCAGTGCTTTGGCCCAGCCAAAGGCCGTTAATGTGGGCGTGATCTTGCCGCTGTCGGGCGCGAATGCTCAGTTTGGTATCAATTCAAGACAAGGCATTGAGCTGGTTGCGGATGAAATCAATGCGTCGGGGGGGCTGAAAGGTCTGGGTGGCGCTAAGATCAATTTGGTCATTGCAGACTCCACCTCTACGCCCAACAACGCGGCGACAGTGGCGCAACGCTTGATTGCAGAAAACGATTGCTGCGCTATCTTGGGCGCGTTTGCTTCGTCGTTGACTTTGGCTATTTCAGAGGTGACCGAGCGCCGTGGCGTGCCATTGATCACCATGTCTTATTCGGACCAGCTCACAGGTCGCGGATTTAAAAACGTCTTTCAAGTAACCCCTAAGGGTAGTGTGATTGGCAAGGCGCAGTTCAACTTCGCGTCAGAGTTGTCTGGCGGCACATCCAAAGTGAACAAAGTAGCGATTCTTTATGAGGACACGGCTTTTGGTACATCGACTGCTGCGGGTCTGCGTGCGGCCGCCAAAGAGGCGAATGTGGAAATCGTGTTGGACGAGGCCTATCCCCTGGGCATCACCGATGTCACCCCCTTGGTCAATAAGTTGCGCGCTTCCAAAGCACAGATGGTGTTTCCCGTGTCTTATTTGAACGATAGTTTGCTGATCGTGCGCGCATTGCGTCAGCAAAAAATCAATATTCCAATCGTTGGCGGCTCTGCTGGCTATGTGATTCCAGATTTCGCCAAAGCGCTCGGTGATTACGCCGATGGCGTGCTCTCAATTTGCTCTGCCAACTATGACTTGGACACCGCTTCGACCGAGCGTTATCGCAAACGTTTCAATGCCTTCATGGTGCACGAGGCGGTGGAGCATGCGGTCTCGCTTGATGTGTTGATTCAGTCAATCAACGCAGCGAAGTCGGCCAAAACTGAAGACATCACACGCACCTTGCGCAGCATGACGTTCACGGACGGTTGGGCCAAGACAATGACCAACGGGAAAATCAAATTTGATGAGACCGGACTGAATATTCATGCTGAGCCCGTGATGGTGCAATGGCAAAAGAATGAACTGGCCACCGTGTGGCCGCCTAAGTTCGCTAAGGCCAAAGTCATTTCTCGAAACGTCTAAGGAATTCCCATGCCACTCTTGCAAGCCATCCTCGATGGCCTGATGTTGGGTGGGGTTTACGCCGTGATTTCAATCGGGTTGACGCTGGTCTTTGGCGTCATCTCGATTGTGAATTTCGCACAAGCTCAGTTTTTGATGGTGGGCATGTACGTGGCGTACTTCGCTTGGCATTTTCTGGGCTTGGACCCCGTTTTCGGCTCCGTACTTTCATTCCTCGTGGTCTTTGTTTTGGGCTATGCGGTGCAGCACGTATTGGTTCGCCGCGTCTTAAAAGCACCTGAGGTGGCCCAAATTTTTCTAACAGTGGGTTTGTTAATTGTTTTAGAAAATCTCGCCCTTATTTTGGTGGGCTCTGAGTTCAAGTCCGTTCAAACATGGTCACAAAGTGAATCGCTTGAATTTGCGGGACTGATTGTCAGCATGCCTTATGCGATTGCTTTTCTGGCGTCGGGTGTGGCTGGCGTGTTGGTGTGGTGGTTGTTGGCTAAAACTTGGTGGGGACGAACCGTTCGTGCCACAGCGCAAGATCCGATGGCCGCCAAACTCATGGGGATCGACCCTGACAAAATTTACCGTTTGTCATTTGGTTTGGGCGTTGCATTGACGGCATTTGGCGGCGCCATCATCTTGCCTTATCTCACCGTATCACCGTCCGTTGGCGAGCAGTTTGGCGTGCTGATGTTCACGGTCGTCGTGCTCGGCGGTTTGGGCAATGTGCTGGGCGCTGTGGTGGGCGGATTAGCCGTGGGTGTCATTCAGTCCTTGTCTGGTTTGTTCTTGCCCTTGCAGTTGCAGAACATGGTTTTATTTATTGTGTTTATTCTGACGTTGGCGTTTCGCCCTGAAGGCTTGTTGAGGAATAAATCATGAAGAGCCCTAAAGTCTGGATCGTTTTTTTAATACTCGTTGCGCTTGGTCTGCCTTGGCTTGTGTCGGGTGAGGGCTACAGCATTCGGGTTTTAACGTTGCTCATGCTTTTTGCAGCGATGGCACAAGCATGGAACATTGTGGGTGGACTCGCCAATCAAATTTCGTTGGGCCATGCCGCCTTTTTTGGCCTCGGTGCCTATACCTCCACTATTTTGCTGATTCGTTTTGGCTTGTCGCCCTGGCTTGGGATTTTTGCAGGCATGGCCGTGGCCGCTTGCGCAGGTGCGTTGCTCAGTTTGCCAACCATGCGTTTGAAAGGTCACTATTTCGCCTTGGCTACTTTGGCTTTTGGGGAGGTGCTGCGCGCCATTGCAAATACTTGGAGTTCTCTGACGGGAGGGCCTGTCGGTATTTCAATTCCTTTTGTGCCGAACGCGGGGCTTGGGCTGATGCAATTCAACTCAGGCCGTCCGTCTTACTACATCATGTTGTGCGCAGTGCTGTTGATCACATGGGTTTACTGGCGTATCAGCACATCCAAGTTGGGTTACGAGTTGCGGGCGGTCAAAGCCAATGTGGATTCTGCGGAGGTGATTGGCATCAACACAGCGCGAACCAAAATGTTAGCGGCCACCATTTCAGCCGGATTGATGGGTGCGTGCGGGGTGCTCTACGCACAATTTAATTTCTTCTTTGACCCTGATTCCATCTTTTCGCTGGTGGGTGTGTCTGTGCGCGTGGCCCTGATTTGCATAATTGGAGGCATTGGGACGGTGGCTGGGCCCATCATTGGCGCTTGCTTCTTGTTGCCACTTGAAGAGATCTTCAATGCAACTTTGTCCAACAAAGGTGCTGGTGTATCGCAGTTGGCCTATGGCTTGATTTTGATGGCCATCATCTTGATCGAACCGCGCGGGTTGCAAGCGTTGTATCGAAAATTCATGAACAGAGGTCAACCATGACGCCGACTAATGCATCTGATTCGTCGCAGGAAATATTGTCTGTTCACCAATTGACGCGCCGCTTCGGTGGTTTGACAGCGGTCAATCAATTGAGCTTCCAAGTCAAGCGAGGCGAATTGATTGGGCTGATTGGCCCCAATGGTGCTGGCAAAACGACTTTGTTTAATCTCTTGATGGGCTTGATCAAGCCCAGCGAAGGTGATGTATTTTTAGAAGGACATCGCATCACTGGTTTTAAGCCACATGTCGTTTGTCAACGCGGCATGGTCAAAACATTTCAGAACGTGGCGTTGTTCCCAGAGATGTCGGTTTTAGAAAATGTGCTGACAGGCGCGCTTCAGCGTGTCTCGCTGGATGAGGCCAAGCGTTTAGCGGCGGAGAACCTAACCAAAGTTGGTATGTTGCACATCGCCAACAAAAAAGCTGCCGATTTGACCTTCCCCGAAAAAGCCTTGGTTGAGATGGCGCGAGCGTTGTGTACCGGGCCCAAAATTGTTTTGCTAGACGAAGTGATGGCGGCCTTGAATGATGCGGAGATGGACCAAATTTTGGCGCTAATCCGAAAATTGCGTGATGAGGACGGCTTGACCTTCATCGTGATTGAGCATCACATGCGAGCCATCATGAATTTGTGTGAGCGAATTCTGGTGCTCAGTTTTGGACAAAAAATTGCAGAGGGCACCCCCGCTGAAATCAGCCGACATCCCGATGTCATTGCTGCGTATTTGGGGCAGGAAATGAAAGCGGAAGACTTGACATGACACTCCTTCATATTCAAATCACCGAAGCTTCATACGACACAATTCCTGTTTTGCGCGACATTGATCTTCAGATCAATGAAGGGGCATTTATTGCTGTTATTGGTGCCAACACAGCGGGCAAAAGCACCTTGCTGAAGTCCATATCCGGATTGATGCCAAACGTCAGGGGTACCATTTCTTTGGCTGGCGAGAATTTGTTGAACTTGCCTGCACATGAGATACCTTTTCGCGGCGTTGCACATGTGCCTGAAGGACGTCATGTATTTCCATTCATGTCGGTTGAAGAAAACTTATGGTTGGGTGGCTATTGCCGCAGACACAACGAAAAGGCATTGAGGGAAATATTAGAAAAAATCTACGCCATGTTTCCCAGGCTGGCCGAGCGCTCGCAACAAATGGCGGGCACTTTGTCTGGCGGTGAACAGCAGATGGTGGCGATTGGTCGCGCTTTGATGGGCGATCCCAAGCTGTTGTTGTTAGACGAACCCAGCCATGGATTAGCGCCCAAAATTGTTCAAGAGTTGCATGACGCTTTTCTTGAAATTCACAAATCTGGCGTGACCACTTTGCTGGTCGAGCAAAACACGAAGCTGGCTTTGTCGGTGGCGAGCGAGGCCTTTGTGTTGCAAGCAGGTCATGTGGTGTTGCAGGGCAAATCGTCGGATTTGCTACATGACCCGCGTATTCGGGAAGCCTATCTAGGGATTTGACTTTATTCCAAGACTCTCCAAAAATTAACCTGCAGAAATTAAGCAGCACCAATTGATAACGTAACCTAAGCTTGGTCTTCTGATTTAGGCTAATGCCAAGAAGCAACGTACGTGGGTTGCTGGCACAATTTTTGTATAAGCGCAATCACCATGTCCATGAGGGTGGAGGTTGCAGTCTTGATAAAGTTAAACACCTTGAATGATTCGGATATCCCGATCCGCGCCATCGTCTAGAGCAGCCAAGGCCGCCTGATAAGCGGGGCTGTCATGGGCTGCTACGGCCTGTTCAACACTATCAAATTCGAGTAACACGGTGCGTTGCTTCAATCCAAGTTCATAGGTCATCGATGGTTCACCACGAGCTAGGAATCGACCACCTGCTGCTGTTAGCGCAGGCCCTGCGAGCTTGGCGTAGGCGGCAACCTTTTCTTCGTTCTTCACCGCGCGATATGTGGAAATCCAGTAACTTTTAGACATGTGCTCTTCCTTGTCAGTGTGTAGTGCATCGTTGAAATTTAAACATTCTAGAAGCCGAACATGTTTGCAGGTTTTTGTGATTGCTAATCTGCCATTCAGCACCCTTAATGATGAACAAAGATGATGTCAAGGGGCCGCAAATTTACCGCACTAACTTGTGAGCAATTTTTCAGATCATCTAGCTGCAATCTTGAGCAAATTGTGATCAGCACGTGCGCTTGGAGGATGACATGAATATGTCACAAGGTTAGTCATGTTTTGATGGGATAAGCCCGTATCATGTGGGCTGGATTTAAGAGTAAATTCTTTGAGGGAAGCCTTAAGAATTTACATTGGACTACACAAGTGATTGGAACTCTTACAGGCCTAGAGTTTTGGATTACGTGAGTAGATAAAACGTAACAGTGCGCAGTTGTTGCGGTGTTGGAAGTGTGGGTTTGTGCGTAAATCGTGCGTAGTGAATATGTAATTTACGCACATTAGGAGTAATCAGTTGTAACGTAAGTTGTTGATTTGTAACAACTTTTACAGACGTGTTTACCCCGCGTGGTGCCCAGGAAGGGACTCGAACCCCCACGATGTTACTCGCTAGTACCTGAAACTAGTGCGTCTACCAATTCCGCCACCTGGGCATTTCAGGAAAGAGAGGCATTGTATCAAGAATTCCGTACATACCAGTGGGTTACTGGAAGAGTTTGTCGGCACCGTCTCGGGTCACCGTGATGGACATGGTTTTGTGCAACGAGATGATGGGTCACCAGACATCTTTTTGCCCCCTAACGAAATGCGCGCGGTGTTGCACCGTGATCGCGTCAAAGCACGCGTGGTGCGTTTTGACCGCAAGGGTCGTCCTGAGGGGCGTGTGGTTGAAATTTTGGAACGCTCTCAGCAGCCCATCATTGGTCGTTTACTGCAAGAGAGCGGCGTTTGGTTAGTTGCCCCTGAAGACAAACGGTATGGTCAAGATGTCTTGATCAACAAAGGCGCTACTGCCAACGCGACAACGGGTCAGGTGGTGGTGGTCGAATTGACCGAACCACCGAGCCTTTACGGTCAGCCCGTCGGACGCGTGAAAGAAGTGTTGGGCGAGGTGGATGATCCCGGCATGGAAATCGAAATCGCCGTGCGTAAATATGGCGTACCCCATGAATTTTCTGATGCTTGCTTGGGCATGGCGCGTGGTTTGCCAGACAAAGTCAGAGCGCAAGATAAAAAAGGGCGTGTTGACTTGACGGATGTGCCGTTGGTCACGATTGACGGTGAAGACGCGCGTGACTTTGACGATGCTGTCTATTGTGAACCGGCCAAAGTGGGTAAAGGCAAAGGTTGGCGTTTGTTGGTGGCCATTGCCGATGTGAGTAACTACGTGGAAACTGGCAGCGCGATTGATATAGACGCGTATGACCGTGCCACCAGTGTGTACTTCCCACGTCGCGTGATTCCAATGCTGCCCGAGAAGCTCTCGAATGGTTTGTGTTCGTTGAATCCTGATGTTGAACGTTTGTGCATGGTGTGTGACATGCTCATCAGCGCCTCGGGCGATGTCGAGGCCTATCAGTTTTACCCTGCGGTGATGTTTAGCCACGCGCGCTTTACCTATACCGAAGTAGCCGCAATTTTGTCAAACACGCGGGGACCAGAAGCCGCCAAGCGTAAAGAGCGCATTGATGATTTGTTGAATTTGCACGATGTGTACGGTGCCTTAAACAAAGCCCGTCGCGTTCGTGGTGCTGTGGATTTTGAAACCACCGAGACGCAAATCGTGTGCGACGAAAGTGGTCGCATCGAAAAAATCGTGCCGCGTGTTCGCAATGACGCCCACAAATTGATTGAAGAGGCCATGCTGGCCGCCAACGTGTGCAGCGCTGATTTCATCTTGCAAAGTAAGCACCCTGGCTTATTCCGTGTCCATGAAGGCCCAACGCCTGAAAAGATTGATTTGCTGCGTGGCTACCTCAAAACCACAGGTGTCGGTATGAGCGTGAGCGACAACCCTCGACCTGCTGAGTTTCAAGCGATCGCAGAAGCGACCAAAGAGCGTCCCGACGCGCAGCAAATTCATTCGATGTTGTTGCGATCGATGCAGCAGGCGGTATATACCCCCGATAACAACGGTCACTTTGGTTTGGCGTTTGAGGCTTATACCCACTTCACCAGCCCCATTCGTCGTTATCCCGATTTGCTGGTGCATCGCGTCATTAAAGCGATTTTGCTCAAACGCAAATACCAATTGCCTGCGCTGCCTACGCCGGGTGAGGCGCACGCCAAATTGGCACGTCGCTTGGCTTCGCGTGTGCGTGAGCCGGAAAACAAGCTGGTGGAAAAGTCCAAACCTACCCCAGATCAGCAAGCTTGGGAGGCGGCAGGCTTGCATTGCAGCGCCAACGAGCGTCGTGCCGACGAGGCAAGTCGTGATGTGGAAGCTTGGCTCAAGTGCAAGTACATGCGTGAGCATTTAGGCGAGGAATATGGTGGTGTGGTGACGGCAGCAACTGGCTTTGGTTTGTTCGTGACCTTGGATGCCATGTATGTCGAAGGCTTGGTACACATCACGGAGTTAGGCGGCGAATACTTCCGCTTTGACGAAATGCGCCAAGAGCTCCGTGGCGAACGCACGGGCATTCGCTATGGCATTGGCTCGCGGGTGCGTATTCAAGTCAGTCGTGTTGATTTAGATGGTCGCAAGATTGACTTCCGCTTGGTGCGTGAAGCAGATGAGTTGTTGCCTCGCGGTGCGAAGGACGCCAATGGATCGTCCATGCAAAACTTCAAAACGGCAGTGAAAAAAGCATTCACCAAAATGAGTGGCAAGGCAGGACGGGGCGAACCTAAATCCGCTGCGGGCGCTCCTCGTAAATCAGGTGACAAAAAACCCAGCGCGAAGAGCCGACGCTCGCGCAAGTAAAGCAAACGATCGATGGCCTCAACGCACCGATGCTGCTAACAATGCGGCATCGAGTGCGGGTGCATCGTTTCGCCATTTGGTCGCGATGTGGCCATGCACATACACGGCTTGGTAGGTGTCTGAGAAGGGGTCTTCGCTGCGTGCGATGTACGCGCCTATCAGTCCAGCCAGCACATCGCCAGTGCCAGCTGTCGCGAGCAGCGCATTGCCAGACGCGTTGATGATGGGGATATGATTTGGGCTTGCAACGATGCTGCCCGAGCCCTTGAGGACCACAACGGATTGAAACGTGTTTGCAAGTTGCTGGGCCGCATGGATGCGATTTTTCTGAATGTCTTTCACCGAGCAATTCAAAAGCCGAGCCGCCTCGAGTGGATGAGGCGTGAGTACGGTTGGCTTATGGCGCGTGCTGCGTTTTTTCAACAGATCTTGCAATGACGTGTCGCGTGCAATGGCGTTCAAAGCGTCAGCATCTAAGACCAAGCGTAGAGATGACGACAGCACGTTAGGTAAGAGCGGGCGAATGGCATCACCACCGCCACAGCCACACACGACCGTGGCCGTGTGCAAATCAAGCGCCGTCGGTGAGCGCACCATCAAGGACGGGTGCGTGGCTGTGATGGCGTGCTTTGCTTCGCTATCTAGCAATCCCACGAAGACGCGCCCAGCACCGCCATGCAAAGCGGCGACTGCCGCGAGCACGGCCGCACCTGACATGCCCGGCGCACCACCCATCACCGCTACATCGCCAAAACTACCTTTGTGGCTGTTCTGAGTCCTGGGTGCAGGGGGTGTCTGGTTTTGTTGTAGCCAAGCGGTGGGTATTGTTCCTACGTCAACGCCTAGCTGGTTAAACCAAACTTGCCCAGCGGCATCTTGACCATCTGCTGTGAATAATCCTGGCTTGAGTGTGAGCAAGCTCAAGGTATGGCGTTGAGGCGGTCCTAGCGTGCTGTGTGAGAGCGGTTGACCCAGCCATTCACCCGTGTCTGCCACCAACCCAGTGGGGATGTCGACGCATAGCAACGGCGCGCGGTTGCTTTGCATCACATGGAGCCACTGTGCCATCACCCCTTCTGGCGCACGTTGTGCGCCGATGCCGAGGAGGGCGTCAATGGCGAGGTCAAAGTGCTCGGGCGCGTGTTCTGCAAAGGTGACGCCTGCATGCTTCGCGCGACGCCATGCTTGTTGGGCGTCAGCTGGGGCGTGACCTTCTTCCCCCAACCAAGTGACGATCGGGTGTTTGCCCCAGGCGTGCAAATGAATGGCAGCCTCTAAGCCGTCACCGCCGTTGTTGCCGGGGCCGCAGGCAATCCAAATTTTCTGTGCGTGAGGGGCAATTGCCAAGGCCAGTTGCGCGGTGGCTAAGCCTGCGCGTTGCATCAGTGTGTGAGTAGGAAGCGCGGCTTGTGCCTCAAGCTCAATGATTTGGGTCTGTGCCACGCTGTGCAGCGGCCAAGTGGCTTGGCTGCTCAGTGTTTGCGTGAGGGCGTCGGTGTTCATCGTTGAAGATGCAAGCGTTCAAGACCTAAACCTTGCAAATCAATGTCAGGGCTCTTGCCATTGATGCTGTCTGCCACTGCGCGGGCGCTGCCACAAGCCAAAGTCCAACCACTGGCGCCGTGGCCTAAATTGAGCCAAACGCCAGGGATGCCGCTGGCCCCCAGAATGGGTGGACCATCCGGCAGCATCGGGCGTGAACCTTTCCAAACCTGCACACTGTCTTGTGTACGTGCGGCGCCGGGGAACCAGTCGTCCAACACACGGTAAAGCGTTTTGATACTGGCTGCGTCGTGACGGTTGGCATTGCCACCAATTTCAGAACCTCCAGAGACGCGCACCCGTTGACCCAAACGGCTGATGGCGACTTTGTATTGTTCGTCCATCACGCCGCTGCGTGGGGCGTCCAAGGGTTCACGCACAGCGGCGCTGATGGCGTAACCGTGTATCGCCACCAAAGGAATGTGCAGGCCAAGTGGTCGAACGAGTTGCGCACTCGCAAGACCTGCGCAAACGACGATGGCATCAAACTTTTCGCCTAAGTCTTGGGCCGAGGTACGAATGATTTTTGGTTGAGCGGCGGCCAGGGGTTCGATCGGCGTATTGAAGCGAAATTTCACGCCCAGAGCCTCGGCTTCGCCTTTGAGTAAGAGGCTAAATTGGCGGCAGTTACCCACTTCGTCTTCGGGGAAGTAAATCGCTTGCGCCAAAGTGGTTTCTGGACGGAGTGCAGGCTCGATTTCTCTGGCTTCTTCAGCATTCAGGGTTTTAAAGCCTAGCCCGGCATCGCGCATCACCTGCAAGGACGCTTGCATCAATTTGCTTTCCCGCTCGCTGCGCAGCAGCACCATGAAACCTTGGCTGCGTTCATGCACCAAGTTCAAAGTGTCGGTGAGTGCGCGCATGCGGTGGTTGCTGTATTCGGCCAAACGCAACATGCTTTCGCGGTTTCGAGCAAAGGTCTGGCTGTTGCTTGCTTTGCGCATTTTCCATAACCACCGCCATTCGGCGAAGCTAGGGTTTGAAATGCGCAGCGGTGTATCGCGTTGCCACAAGTGAGACAGCACATGTTTGAGCATGCCTGGCTTTGCCCAGGGGGCCGCATAGCTCACAGAGGCTACGCCCGTGTTGGAAAAGCTGCATTCTTCGGCTGCGGCGCCATTGCGTTCAAAAACTGTGACTTCGTGGCCAAGTGTCGCTAATTCGTAGGCGGTGGTGATGCCAATCACGCCCGCACCAATCACGGCAACCTTCATACGGAAATCCTTGCTGAAGGCGGGTGGGCGGGGGTGAGGGGCATGTATGGATGTGCTAGAATCATGGGGTTTTTCCGAGGTTGAGGCTTTGTCTCAAGTTCGGACAAACATCACTCGCAAACCAGTCCAATCAAGGTGTTGCCAAAAGTTTTTCAAGAATGAAAACTGGCGGTGATGATGGGCTGGATTTTAGACCCAACCTTTGGAGTATCTCTATGTCAGTCACTATGCGCGATATGCTGGAAGCCGGCGTCCACTTTGGTCACCAAACTCGCTTCTGGAACCCCAAGATGTCACCGTTCATCTTCGGTCACCGCAACAAAATTCACATCATCAACTTGGAAAAATCGTTGCCGATGTTCCAAGACGCTGTCAAGTTCGTCAAGCAGTTGTCTGCGAACCGTGGCACCGTGTTGATGATCGGTACCAAGCGTCAATCACGCGAAATCGTCGCCGCTGAAGCACAACGTGCTGGCGTGCCTTATGTTGACCAACGTTGGTTGGGCGGCATGTTGACCAACTTCAAAACCGTCAAAACATCCATCAAGCGTTTGAAAGACATGAAAATCCAGCAAGAAGCTGGCTTGGACGCTTTGTCTAAAAAAGAACAGCTGATGTTCAAGCGCGAAATGGAAAAGCTTGAGAAAGACATCGGCGGCATTCAAGATATGGCTGTGTTGCCTGATGCGATCTTCGTGATCGACGTGGGTTATCACAAAATTGCCATCGCTGAAGCCAAGAAGTTGGGTATCCCATTGATCGGGGTGGTCGACTCTAACCACTCACCCGAAGGTATCGACTACATCATCCCAGGTAACGATGACTCTTCTAAGGCTGTGACTTTGTACGCTCGTGGTATCGCTGACGCGATCATCGAAGGCCGTGCCAACGCCACCAACGACTTGGTCAAAGCTGTGACCGAAGGCGGCGAAGAGTTTGTTGAAGTCGCTGCTTAATCACGCGGCCCAAGCTTGAAAAGGGGCTTGTGAAGCCCCTTTTTCACACCTAAATTGTTTTGAACTGACTACGGAGAATTTAAATGGCTGCAATTACCGCAAGCATGGTCGCTGAACTGCGCGCAAAAACCGACGCTCCCATGATGGAGTGCAAGAAGGCTTTGACTGAGGCTGATGGCGACATGGCCAAAGCAGAAGAGTTGTTGCGTGTCAAGCTTGGCAGCAAAGCTGGCAAAGCTTCTAGCCGCGTGACGGCCGAAGGCGTGGTGACTAGCTTCATCAACGGCAACACGGGTGCAGTGTTGGAAGTGAACTGCGAAACCGACTTTGTGACTAAGAACGACAGCTTCTTGGCTCTGGCGCAAGCCGCTGCCAAGTTGGTGGCTGAGCGCAACCCAGCGTCTATTGAAGCTTTGGGCGCTTTGCCTTACGAGCAAGACAGCTTTGGCCCTACGCTCGAAGACGTGCGTAAAGGTTTGATCGGCAAGATCGGTGAGAACATGAGCTTCCGCCGTTTCAAGCGTTTTGATGGCGCACACAAGTTGGCTTCTTACTTGCACGGCACGCGCATTGGTGTGTTGGTTGAGTTTGACGGCGATGAAACTGCAGCCAAAGATGTAGCCATGCATGTGGCCGCGATGAAGCCAGTGGCCCTGACCAGCGCTGATGTGCCTGCTGACTTGATCGAAAAAGAGCGTTCAGTTGCTGCCGCCAAGGCTGCTGAGTCTGGCAAGCCTGCTGACATCGTGACCAAGATGGTGGAAGGTTCTGTGCAGAAGTACCTCAAAGAGGTGTCTTTGTTTGACCAAACTTTCGTTAAGAACGACAAGCAAACCGTTGAGCAAATGCTCAAGGCAGCTAACACCAAAGTGGCTTCTTTCACCCTGTATGTGGTGGGTGAGGGCATCGAGAAGAAGGTGGACGACTTTGCAGCCGAAGTGGCCGCTCAAGTCGCTGCCGCTAAGCAGTCTGCTTAAAACAAAGGGGGGCTTAGGCTCCCCTTTTGATATCCCCGTACATAAACTTCATCGCACACATCAAGGAGCCTTTTCATGACCTCACCAAAGCCAGCCTACAAGCGTATTTTGCTCAAGCTGTCGGGGGAGGCCTTGATGGGCGATGATGCGTTTGGTATCAATCGCGCCACCATCGTTCGTATCGTGGATGAAGTGGCTGAAGTCATCCACCTCGGCGTCGAGGTGGCCATCGTCATTGGTGGCGGCAACATCTTCCGTGGTGTTGCGGGTGGTTCAGTCGGCATGGACCGCGCCACAGCAGATTACATGGGCATGTTGGCCACGGTGATGAATTCACTGGCCTTGGCCGACGCGATGAACAAAACAGGTTTGACCGCTCGTGTCATGTCTGCCATTGCGATTGACCAAGTGGTTGAGCCTTATGTGCGCCCCAAAGCTTTGCAATACCTTGAAGAGGGCAAAGTGGTGGTGTTTGCTGCTGGTACAGGCAACCCCTTCTTTACGACCGACACCGCTGCCGCACTGCGTGGTGCTGAGATCGGTGCCGAGATGGTGCTTAAAGCCACTAAGGTTGACGGGGTTTACACCGCTGACCCCAAGAAAGATCCCAACGCCACCCGTTACACCGAAATTAGCTTTGACGACGCCATTGGCCAAAACCTCGGCATCATGGACGCCACAGCATTTGCCTTGTGCCGTGACCAAAAACTGCCCATCAAGGTGTTCTCTATTTTCAAAAACGGCGCGCTCAAGCGCGTTGTCATGGGCGAAGACGAAGGCACATTGGTGCACGCCTAATTCCCCAATTTTTCCGAATCTCACACTGCGCTGCTTCAGGAGCACAACATGACCATCGCTGACATCAAGAAAACCACCGAAACCAAAATGGGCCAATCCATTGCGGCCTTCAGCAACAGTTTGACCAAAATTCGCACCGGCCGTCCTAGCCCATCCTTGTTAGATTCTGTGCAAGTCGATTACTACGGCTCGATGGTGCCGATCAGCCAAGTGGCCAACGTGTCTTTGTTGGATGCCCGCACCTTGAGCGTGCAGCCTTGGGAAAAGCCCATGGGTGCCAAGATTGAAAAAGCCATTCGCGACAGCGATTTGGGCCTAAACCCCTCATCGATGGGTGAATTGATTCGTGTGCCTATGCCTCCCATGTCTGAAGAGCGTCGCAAAGAGCTGACCAAAGTAGTGCGCACCGAAGGTGAGAACGCCAAGGTCGCCGTGCGCAATTTGCGCCGTGATGCCAACGAATCGGTAAAGAAATTGGTGAAAGACAAACTCGCTTCTGAAGATGACCAAAAACGTGCTGAAGCCGACATCCAAAAAGTAACAGACAGCCACATTGCTGAGATCGATAAGCTGATCGCCAGTAAAGAACACGAAATCATGGCGGTCTAAGCCAGATGCTGAAGCAACGCGTCATCACCGCGCTGGTTTTGTTGGCGCTTTTGTTGCCCGCTTTGTTGGCTGACACGGCTGAGCCGTTGGCTGGGCTCACGCTTGTGCTTATCGCGGCAGGTGCATGGGAGTGGGGCCGTCTGAACGGCTTTGCTATGCGTGGCTCTTTGCGAGTGGCCGCGGTATGTGTGATGCTGTGTTTGTACGCATGGTCTGCGCGTTGGGCGTATCAAGCACCGGCAAATGTTTGGACCATCACGGGGGCCGCGTGGGTCTTGGTGGCAGCTTGGTTGATTCGCCACGGCGTAGAGCGCTGGGCCACGATTTCGCGTGCTTTACGTTTGGTAGTGGGCGTGTTGGCTTTGTGGCTGACATGGCTTGCCATGTACCAAGCGAAAGTCATTGGCATGAACTTTTTGCTGTCCGTGCTGTTCTTGGTGTGGATGGCGGACATTGCTGCTTATTTCTCGGGACGTGCTTTTGGGCAACGCAAACTGGCCTCAGCCATCAGCCCCGGCAAAAGCTGGGAAGGTGTGTGGGGCGGCATGGTGGGCGTGCTGCTGATGGCGGGTGTGTGGATTTGGATCGACACGCAATACGCAGTAGACAGCCCCAGTCTCTTCACCCGGCTCTATAGTCGTGGAGCCCCGTTCTTGGTATTGGCCACTGTGTTCTTGACGCTTATGAGTGTGGCAGGTGATTTAGTCGAGTCTTTGGTCAAGCGCAGCGCAGGTATCAAAGATAGCAGCCAGTTGTTACCGGGCCACGGCGGTGTGCTTGACCGTGTAGACGCTTTGTTGCCTACCTTGCCGTTAGCCCTGATGTTGGCGCAATCGGTGTGATGGATCAACATCTAGTGGTTATGCCTCAACGCATCACAGTGCTCGGCTCTACGGGCTCAATTGGCACCAACACCTTGGACGTGATTGCACGTCACCCTGAACGATTTCAAATTTTTGCGCTCACAGGTTCGACCCAGGTTGATTTGATGCTGCGCCAATGTGCACAGTTCAAACCGCGCTTTGCGGTGATGGCGCATGCGCCCGCGGCGCAACAGCTCAAAGACAAACTTCAGGCCGAAGGTTTGCAGACTCAGGTGCTCAGTGGTGCTGCGGCTTTAGATGAAGTTTCATCGCATCCCGATGTGCACGCCGTCATGGCGGCGATCGTTGGAGCGGCGGGCTTGTCGCCTTGCTTGGCCGCTGCACGCGCTGGCAAAAGGCTTCTTTTGGCCAACAAAGAGGCCTTGGTCGTGGGGGCGGAAGTATTTTTAGATGCGGTCAAGCAAGGGGGCGCAACGCTGTTGCCCATTGACAGCGAGCACTCTGCTATTTTTCAGTCATTGCCAGAAGATGTGTCCACATGGGATACACGCGTTGAAAAAATCATT
>CANCGU010000012.1 GCA_947377705.1 Comamonadaceae bacterium | reverse complement strand
TAGCCAATCCAAAGCGGAATACGCAATGCAGCTTTCAAGACCTCAGGGAAACGGGTGTGAAATGCCGTCGTGAATGGAAAATTGTGCTTCAAGCAATACTTACGAGCAGCCCAACCTAGCGGCCCTTCTGTGGCAATATGAATCACATCAGGCGCAAACGCATCCAGCTGCAGTGCCAACTGTGCATATGGTTTGACCGCTAAATCAATGCCAGCGTAACCTGGACATGGACGCGTCTTGAATAGATCGGGATGAATCACTTCCACCACATGCCCCTTGGCACTGAGTTGATCCACTAACTCCACCAAGGTAGTGACAACACCATTAATTTGGGGACGCCATGCATCTGTGATGAGCGCGATTTTCATGCTGCTTTAGCCAGTTCAGGTTTTTCTAAAACAGTCGGTTCTGTTTGCCAATAGAGCAACGACAACTCGCCACGTTCGTTCTCTACCAAGGCACTGCGGCTTTCTACCCAATCGCCATCGTTGCAATACAACACACCGTTCACATCGCGAATTTCAGCTCGGTGAATATGACCACACACCACGCCTTGATAGCCATGTTTGGCTGCTTCATGCGCCACAGCATTTTCAAAGTCAGTGACGTAGTTGAGCGCCTTCTTCACCTTGTGCTTGAGGTAGGCCGACAGCGACCAATACGGCAGGCCTAATCGACCACGCATGTTGTTCAAGTAACGGTTCAACTTGAGCGTGAATTCATACAAATAGTCGCCTACATAAGCGAGCCACTTGGCTTGCTGCACGACAGCATCAAAGTAGTCCCCGTGAATCACCCACAGCTGACGACCATCGGCTGTTTTGTGAACCGCCTCATCAACCACTTCAATGCCACCAAAATGGTGGTCTAAAAAATGTCGGGCAAATTCATCGTGGTTACCCGGCACATAAATTACACGGCAACCTTTGCGCGCTTTGCGCAGGAGCTTTTGAATCACATCGTTGTGTGCTTGTGGCCAATACCAACGACGGCGTAATTGCCAACCATCAATGATGTCTCCCACGAGGTACAAGTAGTCGCTGGTGTTTTCTTTCAAGAAATCCAACAGCGCATCTGCTTGACAGCCAGGTGTGCCCAAATGCAAATCGGAGATGAAAATCGCTCTGTAATGCATCAAGCGCCTAAAAAATGTTTGCGATAGCGCGGATGCATGTCATTGATCTTCATCAACATGGGCAAGTCGGCGGTGTTGAAATCTGGGTCCCATGCAGGTGCACCTAAAACTTTGGCACCTAAGCGCAAGTAGCCTTTGATCAGCGCAGGTGGCTCAAATGCAGGGTTGACGTCCCACTGTTCCACTGGGAGCGCCAAGCGTGGTGTCACTTGGTTTTCAACATCTGCCAGATGCGTGGCCTTGAGTTGGTGCCAAATGCTGGCCGCCACTTCACCACTCACTACGCCTTGGTGCAACATGGGAATGCTGGCACAACCGATCATTACATCGAGTTTGTTGCGCACCATGAACTCAGCCAATGCGCCCCACAACGCCATGATGACGCCACCATGTCGGTGATCGGGGTGCACGCAGCTTCGACCCAATTCCACCATGCGATCGCGGTATTGACGCAAACGCGTGAGATCGAACTCTAAATCTGAATACGTGCTGCCAATGCGCTTGGCTTGTGCAGGCGTTAATACACGATAAGTTCCGATCACTTGCTCAGTCACGTCGTCACGAATGATGAGATGCTCGCAAAAGTCATCGAACAAGTCGATGTCATGTCCTGGAATACTGTCTTTCAAACGTGCGCCCATTTCTGTGGCGAACACGTCATAACGCAGGCGTTGTGCCTCACGCACTTCGTCTTGGTGCTGGGCCCATTCGATAATCAAACTTGGGCGGGTTTGAGTTTTTTGAGCGGAGACAGAAACTTTTTCAGCGTCAAGATCGTTTCGATGAAGTGACCCCCGGGGCACATCGATGAACGACAGCGGCATGGTTGGGTTTGGCAGTTCTTTCATGGTGGCTCCTTGGTAAATCAATGTCGTTAATTCTTGTCAGCGCATGTGAATTAACCGCGAAGATTGCATGAAATATTCGTGACAAATTTCAACAAATCATTCATCAATTTGTCATGCATCGAACCTATGCTTATCAATCAACCATGCTGATTAAATATTTAAGACTCATACACGCCTTTGGCCGCGCCTTCTGGATTTTGTGGATCAAATTCCCCCGATTGAATCGGGATAGAAAACTTGAAGAAATCAAAATTTGGTCTCAACACACGTTAGAGATTCTTGGTATTCGAGTTCTTCATGAAACGTCGCTCGCACAGATTGAGCAATCAGCGGCCCCACTCATGTTCGTCGCCAACCATGTGTCTTGGGTAGATGCACTCATCATTCAATCCATTCAACCTAGTATTTTTGTCGCCAAGTCAGAAGTCAAACATTGGCCCATCGTGGGAAGCATTGCAACGGCATGCGGCGTTGTTTTTGTCGATCGCGGGTCGCCAAGCTCAGCGCGCCGCATGGTGGACGATGTGTCCAGTGCGCTGCACCACGGCTACTGTGTAGCTGGTTTCCCCGAGGGCACCAGCAGCGAAGGCAGCACGGTCAGCCTTTTTCACGCCAACTTATTTGAAGCGGCCATCCATCACCACATTCAAGTCCAGCCCTTGGCCATCCGTTATACAAACCCAAACACGGGTGCACTGTGTTTGAAGGCAGCATTCATTGGAGACATCGGTTTTGTTCAATCGCTGCACCAAGTGATGACGTCTACAGGCATCCATGCCAAGGTTCACGCGGGTGCGTTGCTTTCACCGCAAGGGCACTCGCGCAGAACTTTGGCACACTTGTCACATCGCAGCGTTAGCAACCAACTTGAATTGCTCAACGCGTAAGTGACATCACAAAACTTGGCAAACCTGTGGCGAGAAGTGGTAGCCAAGAAATCATCAGCGTTCCGACAAAGATCGCCAACAACGCAGGCGCCACCGAGGCAGCCACCGTGCGAATCGGTTGCTTGAACACGGCAGAGGCAAAGTAAATGTTCATGCCTGCGGGTGGACACAAGAACCCCATTTCCATATTGGCTAAAAAGATGATGCCAAAGTGAACGGGGTCAATGCCATAACTGGTCGCCAATGGCAGCAACAATGGCACCAACACCACAATCGCAGCATAGATTTCCATTAAGGCACCCGCGGCAAACAAGAAAACGTTCAGAGCCAACAAAAACACCCATTTGTTTTGTGTGACGCTTTGCACCCATTCAGTCGCCAAGTCAGGAATGCCTGCATCGATCAAATAATTGGTCAAGCCCAAAGCCATACCCAAAATCAACATCACCCCACCAATGATCTGGGTGCATTGCGACAAACATGCGCCAAGTTTCTTGACATCCAATTCACGATGCGCCCAAGCTTGTGTAAGCACGGCATAAATGGCCGTGAGCGCAGCACTCTCTGTCGGCGTTGCAAAGCCACTGGCCAAAGAACCAATGGCGGCTACGGGTGCCAACAACTCCCACTTGGCCTGCCAAGTCACGTGACGCAACAAGGCAACGCTAAATACAGGTATCTCGGTTTGCACCGTACGAACCACGTCTTGGCGCAGATAACCACCAAAAATCAGCAAGCACACCACCATCACCACCGCAGGCACGATACCGGCTAAGAACATGGTGTTGATGGGGACACGCGCAATGATGGCGTACATGATGAGCGGCACCGACGGTGCCAACAAAACGCCGAGGGCACTGGCACTTGTAATCAGGCTAATGCCTTTGCGGTCTGGATACCCGACCCCCTGCAACAGCGGTAATAGCAAGCCCCCCAAAGCCAAAATGGTCACCCCACTGCCACCTGTGAAGGCGGTGAAGCAAGAACACAAAACAGTGGCAGCAATCACAGTGCCTGCTTTGCCGCCACCGAACAGCGCCACAAAAACAGCACCTAAACGCTGCGCAGCGCCCGTGCTTGCAAAGATCAAACCAGCCAATGTAAACAACGGCAACGCAGGCAACGAAGGGTTCACCGTGATTTGGTAATGCGACAACGCAATAGACGCCAGTGGCAAGCCATCTTGCCAAAACAGCGCCAATGCCAAGCCACCCAACACCGCAAAAATGGGCGCCCCAAATGACAGCATCAACACCAAACCAATCACCCAGGGCCACAAAGGCAAGGCTGCACCATCAAAGCTGTGGGCAAAAAACACACCAAGAAAAACCGCACTCAGCGCACACAGAAACTTCACGCCAACGTGCTGACTACACCGCGCCCCCAACTTCAAACCCAAAAGTGCAAAGCCCAAAGGCATGCTCGCTTGAAACCACCACACCGGGATGCCATAGGCCAGCATCTGAGCCGCAGTCATTTCACTGCTCACCAATTGACCACTTGCCCACGCAAGCACACCGCACACAACCGCAGCACCAAACTGCCCCACCACATACATGCGCGGCACCATCACGCCAAGACTCGTGAGGTGACCAAATCGCTCCGCTGCAATCGCACCGCACATGGCCATGAACAAGCCCAAGTGCTGCACCACCACCGGGGCGTTATCGATGCCCTTGCCCATCAATGGCCTAGACAAAATTTCGATCAAAGGAATCAATGCCATCAAGGCCAAAGCCAACGCAGCCAGCAGGGCATCGACCTGTGTCAGGCCGCGTAGAAGTCGCCCCATCATTTGGTTTTTCCTGCGCGATACGCTTTCAAGTGGCGAAACACCTCGTCAAAAGTTTCGCTAGGCACCAAGGTGCCACGAATGCGAGGGTAAAGTTTTTCAGCCAACTCATTCCACGCACGCATTTGCTCAGCATTGGGTTTGTTGACCACCAAGCCACGTTTTTTCATGGCGTCCACCGCTTCTTCCACCTCTTGACGCGCCTTGATTCGTATTTGCGCTCCTGCTTTGTCGCTGGCCAGGCGCACAGCGGCTTGCGTTTCAGGCGTCATGTCGTCCCAAGATTTTTTGGTCACGACCAAAGCCCCCACGATGGGCGCCCAATTAATTTCCAGCATGTTTGGTGTCATGGTGTAGACCTGACTGGCCAGCGCAAAGTACGGCGTCGAAGGCACCACGTTGATCATGCCGGTTTGCACCGAAGGCAAGATGTCGCTGGTCTCTAGCGGCACAGGCGTGTAGCCCATGCTCTTCATGATTTCTTGCTGATCAGCCTCGCCGCCCCATGCAAAGAACTTCATCTTTTGATAGTCCTCAGGTTTGAAGGCAGGGTCTTTCGAGAAAAAGCGCACCCAGCCTGCATCCCCCCAAGCCAACACGACAAAACCTTTGTCTAGGAATTTTTTCTCCATGGCAGGCCGCATTTTTTCGCGCACGTAGTCCACCTCGTCCCATGTTTTGAACAACAAGGGCATCGATTGCAAAGCCGCAATCGATGGCTCGATCTCACGTAAACCCACCACAGACAGCAAGGCACCTTGTAGCTGGCCAATGCGCATGCGGCGGGCGAGTTCTGTTTCACCCCCTTGGCTGCCATCGGGGTACACCACAAACTTGGCATTGCCACCTTGGGCTGCACGCCATGCCTCTCCGATATCCATCAGTTGGCGGTGGTAGAGCGAGTTTTTTGGCGCTAAGGTGCCTAATCGCAACTGCTTATCAGGGGCCGCCCACGATACCGACAGGCTGCACAACAAACTCACAACCACGCAGGTTTGTAAACACGATTTGATAAATTGAGACATTCACTGCTTTCAAAAAAGATCATCCACGGATGAGAGCAACCATTGCGCACGCTCGCGCATCACTTCGTTTGACAAGCTATGGTGCTGCTTGCTAATGTCAAGCGCCTGCTGTAGCAATTGTTCAAACTGCATTCGGTCTTCAGCAGGTAAGGCAATGCCTTCCGCTTTGGCAACCAACGGCCCAGCTTCATGACCTTGCCCCATAGCAATTGCTTGGTCAAAGTAAGTCTGTGCTTTTTGACGCGAACCACCCACCTTGGCCGCTTCTAAGGTACCCATCAAACTGGCCAATGCGCCTTGCCCATACGCGGGGTCGATTTGCCAAGCCATCTCTGCCAAGCGCATGGACAGCGGCAAGTCGGCCACCAAATCTGGGTCGTCTTTAGACATTGAAATCCAGCCACCTAAAGAGGCCGCAGCCCAATACGCCAAAGGCACTTGGGCTTGGGTAAGACGCGGCAGTTTCTTCGGATCTGACTGCCTGAGCGCGGCAGAAAAACCCACGTGGTTGCGCTCAAGCGCTGTCATGGCATGGCGATGCGCACGTGCGTAGAGGCGTGCCGCACGTACTCGCATCTCTGCTGCCGCTTTCGAATTTTTGGCATCCAGCTTTTCGGCATCCAACACCACAAACGCATAAGCGTATTGTGTAAATCCCGCTGACACTGACTCAGCCAATTTCAAATGACCGGGGGTTTCTTTGAGCACCGATTCAGAGAACTTCAGATAAAAAGCACTGGCTTCTCGTGCGAGCTGCAAATCATCTTCACTCGAAACCGGTTGTGCAGATAGGGCCTGTGCTGCTTGATCAACCACAAAGGGACGAACAGCACACCCTGAAAAAAGTAGAACTAAAACAAAAATGGAAACGATGCGACAGTAAGAAATAAGGACACCTCTTCGTAGTTAGCAGGGAACAGATTTAAAAAATGTAAATCTGCCGTGTGAATATTCAGTGACAACCGTCATCAAGCTGCAACAGTCTTTGTCCATGATGTGGTCAAAGGAAATGACCATGCGCGACAAACACCCACTTGATGAAGAACAAATTCAACGCCTGCGCGATGACATCTTGGACACACTGGATGAAGAGCTCGAAATGTCCATCGACGAAGATGGCAGCAACACAGACCGCGCCAAATACTTTCGTGAACTTCTTCGCCTACAAGGCGAACTGGTAAAACTGCAAGATTGGGTCGTCGCTACCAAGCAAAAGGTCGTGATCCTGTTTGAAGGCCGAGACGCGGCAGGCAAAGGGGGCGTCATCAAACGCATCACGCAACGCCTGAATCCACGCGTCTGTCGCGTAGCTGCCCTTCCCGCCCCCAACGACCGAGAACGCACACAGTGGTACTTTCAGCGCTATGTGGCACACCTACCTGCAGCAGGCGAAATTGTGTTGTTTGACCGAAGTTGGTACAACCGTGCAGGTGTCGAGCGCGTCATGGGCTTTTGCAATGACGATGAATACGAAGAATTTTTCAGGACCGTGCCTGAGTTTGAAAAAATGTTGGCTCGCAGTGGCATCACGCTTATCAAGTATTGGTTTTCAATCACTGACGATGAGCAGCATGCACGTTTCTTAGGTCGCATCCATGATCCCTTGAAACAATGGAAGCTCAGCCCCATGGATCTAGAAAGTCGTCGCCGCTGGGAAGACTACACCGTGGCCAAAGAAACCATGATTGAACGCACACACATACCAGAAGCACCTTGGTGGGTCGTTCAAGCAGTCGATAAAAAAAGTGCGCGACTGAACTGCATTCACCATTTACTAGACCATTTCAAATATCACGAAATCGAGCACCCAGAGGTGCAGTTGCCAGCGCGCGTGCGAAACCCCGACTACCTCCGTCAACCTGTACCCGACGATATGGTGATTCCTGAAATTTATTAACGACGACAAAACATCTTCGTCACACCACAGTCACATATTTTTTGTAAATTTACTTGTAATGAACGCCATTCATGAAAATCCACACAAAAAAAGACGCGGCCTAAACCGAGTCATTTATGCCCTTGGCTACTCTTTGCAGGGCGTGCAAGCTGGTATGCATGAGCCTGCATTCAGACAAGAGAATATCCTTGCTTTTGTATTAATTCCCGCCATCGATCGTGTGGGTCCGCAATGGCATGATCTTTCTAAACGTTGCAAGGATTTAGGAAGCGCCGCTGTATTGCTGAGCATCCTATTTTGCATGGGCATTTGGCTCAGTGCTTTGTTTTTAAAATTTTCACAGTATTTCTGACGCAGTGCACACATCAGACGCGCGTGACATTTAAATTTAATTAGCGTCGATCGCTTGGCTAATCCATGTCACTTAAAAATTTAATCGAAATGTTGAACAAACAAAAACTCGTCGATGGCATGGTCCACAGCCAGCAAATACATAAGCATAAGCAGGAATTTGTTGAGTCATTGCTTCAAAAACAACATGACGCAGAGTTGCATAACTTCATCACAAAACAAAGCTCAACAGAGTTGGGCGGGTACCTCGATGCATTGCCGTTAGAAGACGCCCAAAAGTTATGGTCAAAGGTGCCATCTGCGCGAGAAAACGATGTGCTTTGGGAAATTTCAGATGAACGCCGCATGGCCATTGCGGGCGACAGACAACCCGATTTTGAAGATAGCAAAATCAACGTTTATGAATTGATAGACGGTCGACTCAAGAATATCCCCATCACGGGACGCAAAGATCTTGAAGGCGCCAAACCCATTTGGGTTGATTTGATCAATTCCAGCAAAGCTGAACGTGTCTTCGTGGGTTCACACTTTGGCGTCGAATTGCCAGACCCGATTGAAGCCACAGATTTAGAGGTGAGTGCACGGTTTCATGTAGAGGAAAACGACGACATCCATTTGCACTCCAACTTTTTGGTTGACCGAGACGACCACTCTAAAAGCGTACCTGTCGCATTCATCTTGCATGGTGGTATTTTGTTTTCACTGCGTAACGAAGAACTTTCGGTATTTCGCCTGCAGCGTCGGCGAGCACTCACGCAACCTGGGTATGTGACCGACTGCATCGACTTATTGCTCGACCTTTACGGTGCAGATGTCGAAGTATCTGCCGACTCGCTTGAAAACATTTATGCAAAACTGGGTGTGGTTGGACGCCATGTCTTGAGTGAGGCCATCACCGACCAACAGGCTGCAGGAATTTTGGCTGACATTGCCGAAGAAGAAGATCAAAACGGTCGTATCCGTAGCAATATTTTGGATACACAACGCGCCTTGAGTTTTCTGATGCGAGGGCGTTTACTGATGCCTGAACAAATTTCTGATGCCAAACAAATTCTTCGCAATATTGATTCGTTGAATAGTCACACGGCTTTTTTATTCGACAAGATTAATTTTTTGATGGATGCAACCATTGGCTTCATTAACATCAACCAAAACAAACGTGTGAATCAGCTGACGGTATTTAGCGTTGTCTTCATGCCCATTAACATTTTGGCAGGCATCGGTGGCATGTCTGAGTTCTCAATGATGACCGAAGGCACACCATGGCCAGTTGCCTACGGCAGCTTTTTAATTGGGTCAGCATTCATTGGTCTGATCACTTACGTTTTACTCAAGCATTTCGAAAAACGCCGCCTTAAAAAATAAATCTACCTAGCAACTTAACTTTCCAGCCTCCAGCGATTCGCTGGAAAAGTCAATTTGAAGCAAGAGCCTTGACCAACTTCACTTGTGATGGCCAAGCTGCCTCCATGGCGTTGCATCACATGCTTCACAATAGCCAAACCAAGTCCTGTGCCACCCGACTCACGCGATCGACTGCGGTCAACACGATAAAAACGCTCCGTCAATCGTGGCAAGTGTTCAGCCGCGATGCCTGGGCCTGTGTCGCGAACTGAAATCAACAAACTGCCATCAGTGCCTGGTTCAACAGCCACATGGATGCTTCCCCCTGCTGGGGTGTAACGCACCGCATTGCTCACCAAGTTAGACATCGCACTTTGCAATTCACGTACCTCACCCAGCAATAGCGCGTTAGCAATCAAAGGGTTGATATTAAATTGAATGACCTGAGGCTCTGCACCACGAGAAATGGTGTCTGACAAGCCACGCGCTTCTGACTCACATACAGTCAACAACCCCACCAAAGGCAGGCTGTTTGCAAAGTTAGGAACAGGACTGCCTTCCAAGCGCGAGAGAGTGAGTAAGTCTTCCACCAGCCCTTGCATGCGCACGGCCTGAATGGCCATCAACCCCAAATAGCGTTTTTGTTCGTCAGCATTCAAGTTCAGGGTTTGCAGCGTTTCTACAAAACCAGACATGACCGTGAGCGGTGTGCGAATTTCGTGCGACACGTTGGCCACAAAGTCACGGCGCATCGCTTCAGCCTGTTCCAGCATCGTGACATCACGGGTCAACAACAATTGCTTACCTTCTCCATAACGGTGGCGCTGCACCGATATGCGCACAGGGCGCTCCAGGCGGTTCCTGTAACCGGCCATCACCACAGGTTCGACCGGTTGATCGACCGACATGTAGGCCGTGAACACAGGGTCGCGTAGCAAGTTGCCCACGCGTTGCATGACGTCGCGATCGGGATGGATGCCTAAATGGGTAGCTGCCGTTTGGTTACACCACTCAATCTGCGCATTGGCATCGAGCATGACCACGCCGTTGGGTGAGGCCTGAATAGCAGACAGAAAATCTTTGAGGCGCTGTTCACCAGCGTCGATGCTGCGTTCGCGTTCGCGTAAGAGCTTGCGAGCCCGGTCTAAAACGACCCCCCACCAGCCCGACATCTGCGGCGCCATAGCCAAGTCACCTTGGCGCAACCAAGAACGTACGCGATAGCCGCGCCAGGCATCAACCAAGACCCAAAAAAGACCTGCCAACAAGGCACCAATCAACAAATAAATTGACTGCGGTTGTTTGCCCCCCATCACGGCCCACGAGTAACCGATCGCGGCACCAAAAGCTAGCAGGGAGAGAAACGAGAGAAATCGACTGATCACATGAACCTTGCATCGGGTTTAGAACTGATGGGTGATTCTGTATCCTACGCCACGCACTGTCTCGACCATGCCACCTGCATTGCCCAAAGCTTCTCGCAAGCGTTTGACATGTACATCGACCGTACGCTCTTCAATGAACACATGGTCACCCCACACGCGGTCTAGCAATTGGCTGCGACTGTGCACACGTTCGGCATGGTGCATCAAATAGTTCAGCAACTTGAACTCTGTAGGCCCAAGTTTGATAGCTTGGTCATTGAAGCTCACTCGGTGCGTCGAACCATCCAACTGCAACCCACCAATACGCACCACATCACTGGCCTGCTCTGGGGCACGGCGACGTAGCACCGCACGAATGCGAGCCAGAAGTTCTTGCGTCGAAAAAGGCTTGGTGATGTAGTCATCAGCCCCCGCATCAAGGCCGGCAATTTTGTCAGGTTCGTCGCCACGGGCCGTGAGCATCAAAATAGGCGTGGTTTTGGTACGGGGGTCCGCACGCCAGCGACGGGCTAACTCCAAACCGCTTTGCCCGGGCAACATCCAGTCCAACAAAATCACATCCGGCAATACCTCATCGATGTGCTTTTGTGCTGCCACACCATCTGCGGCCAGCAAAGGCAACATACCGTTATGCCGCAAATTGATCGAAATGAGTTCAGCAATTGCTGACTCATCCTCGACCACCAAAACGCGTGCAATTTTCATGTCTTCAAAACTTCCGATTAGCTCATTGAGGATTCGACATCGGCCAAAGGCGTGTGTCGCACATCTTCACCCCTGACGATGTAGATGATGAATTCCGCAATGTTTTTGGCGTGATCCCCGATGCGCTCAATGGCTTTGGCGATGAACAACAAATCGAGGCTGGCAGAAATGGTGCGTGGGTCTTCCATCATGTAGGTGATGAGTTTGCGAACAAAACCATCGAACTCTTGATCAATTTCGTTGTCTTCGCGCAAGATCGTCACAGCCATCGGTACATCTAAGCGCGCAAAGGCGTCCAAGGCTTTTCGCAACAAACCCGACGCCAATTCAGCCGAGACGCGCAAATCGCTAGAAGGCAATGAACGGGGCGCAGAGCTTTCAATGATGGACTTGACCATGCGAGCGATCTTGGCCGCTTCATCACCGACGCGCTCTAGATTGGCTGTTGTTTTAGACATTGCCATTAACAAACGCAAATCGCGTGCAGTGGGCTGGCGGCGTCCAATCACAGAGGCAATTTCTCGGTCGATTTCGACTTCCATGCTGTTGACCTTGTGCTCTGTCACCAACACATCTTCAGCCGCTTCTGGACTGAACTGAGACAAGGCATAAACCGCTTGACGGATTTGTGACTCCACCAAACCACCCAACTCCATCACATGCGAGGAGATGTGGTTAAGGTCGGAATCAAACTGTGAGGACAGGTGTTTTTCTGGCATGGTTATCTCCTATTAGCCAAAGCGGCCGGTAATGTAATCTTCGGTAGCAGTTTTATTGGGCTTGAAGAAGATTTGCTCTGTCTCGCCAAACTCCACCAACTCACCCAAATACATATACGCGGTGTAATCGCTGCAACGCGCGGCTTGCTGCATGTTGTGCGTGACGATGGCGATGGTGTAGTCGGCCTTCAGCTCATGCACCAGTTCTTCAACCTTGCCAGTCGAAATAGGGTCAAGCGCCGAGGTAGGCTCGTCCAACAACAAGACCGAAGGTTTCACCGCGACGCTGCGTGCAATGCACAAACGCTGCTGTTGGCCGCCAGAGAGCGATAAACCGTTTTGGCCAAGCTTATCTTTGACCTCATTCCACAAGGCGGCTTTGGTCAAAGCCCATTCCACGCGTTCGTCCATTTCAGTACGGCTGAGGTTTTCATACAGACGCACGCCAAAAGCGATGTTGTCGTAGATGGTCATGGGGAATGGTGTGGGTTTTTGAAACACCATGCCAATGCGGGCGCGTAGCAAGTTCAAGTCTTGCTTGGGATCCAAAATATTTTGGCCGTAAAAATTGATTTGACCTTCCGCGCGCTGGCCCGGGTACAAGCTGTACATGCGGTTCAAGGTGCGCAACAAAGTGGACTTACCGCAACCAGAGGGTCCGATGAACGCCGTGACTTTTCGCTCAGCAATGTCCATGGTGACATTGCGCAAACCGTGGAACTTGCCGTAGTAGAAGTTCAGATCTCGAACTTCGATGGCATTTTTTGTAGCTGTTTTGATTTCAGACATTTGTTCATCCAATTGAAATTAAGAGCTGACTTTTTCGCGGAAGAAAACACGCGCCAACACGTTGAGAACCAGCACCGTCAAAGTAATCAATAGCGCACCGGCCCAAGCCAAACGCACCCAGTTTTCGTAAGGGCTCATCGCAAATTGAAAAATCACCACCGGCAAATTGGCCATCGGAGCGCCCATGTCGGTGCTGAAGAATTGGTTGTTCAATGCAGTAAACAACAACGGTGCTGTTTCGCCACTGATGCGGGCCACGGCGAGCAACAAACCGGTCATCACACCGCTGCGTGCGGCACGCAAAGTGATGAAAGTAGACACCTTCCAACGCGGGGCCCCTAATGCGAATGCTGCTTCACGCAAACTGCCAGGCACCAAGCGCAACATGTTTTCTGTCGTGCGCATGATGACAGGTACTGCAATCAGCGACAACGCCAAGCTACCTGCGTAACCTGAAAAGTTACCCACGGTCGCCACGGCAATGGCATACACAAATAAGCCCAACACAATGGATGGTGCCGACAACATGATGTCAGTGACAAAACGGGTCAGCTCTGCGGTTTTGCTTTCATCACCATATTCGGTCAAGTAGATGCCTGCCAAGATACCTACGGGTGTAGACACGCCCACCGTCAAGCCCACGATCATCAAACTGCCCACAATTGCGTTGCGTAAGCCACCGCCTTCGGTGCCGGGTGCGGGTGTGTCGCTGGTGAGCAAATTACCATCTAATGCAGACAAACCATTGGCAAACAACACATACAAGATCCAAAGCAAAACGGCCAAACCCGCGGCCATCGCGGCCATGGAAAACGCCAAGCCCAGCATGCTGGTGATCCGGCGTTTCATATAAAGTTGTTTATTCATTTCCATAGAAAATCTCTTAGTTGCCTTTGGCTTTTTCGGCACGCATGATCATCATCTTGGCCATCGCCAACACCACAAAAGTGATGACAAACAACAAGAAGCCAAGCGCGAACAATGTAGAAAAATGCAAGGCCTCAGCTTCACCAAATTCATTGGCTAAGACGGAGGCAATCGAGGTTCCGGGTGAGAACAAAGACGTGGGCATGCGGTTGGCATTGCCAATCACAAAAGTCACAGCCATGGTTTCACCCAAAGCACGACCCAAGCCCAACATGATGCCGCCAATGACGCCTTTGTGTGTGTAAGGCAGCACCACTTGGCGCACCACTTCCCATGTGGTGCACCCCAGACCATAAGCAGACTCACGCAAAATCGGCGGCGTGATCTCAAATACATCACGCATCACCGCAGCCACAAATGGCAGCACCATAAAAGCCAACACAATGCCAGCGGCCAAGATGCCCATGCCGTTGGTGGCACCACCAAACAAGAAACCTACCAAGGGCATACCGCCCAAGACTTTTTGCAATGGCACTTGCAAGTGATCGGCAAACAAAGGGGCGAACACAAACAAGCCAAACATGCCATAAATGATGGATGGCACGGCCGCCAACAATTCAATAGATGTTCCCAATGGACGACGCAACCACACTGGGCAGGTCTCCGTCAGAAATACAGCAACGCCAAACGCCAATGGCACAGCAATCAACAACGCAATACTGGCGCTCGCGACTGTGCCTACGACGGCAATGGCGGCGCCAAAGTCGTTGTTAATAATGTCCCACTCGACATGCCATAAAAAATGAAAACCAAACTTTTCAAACGTCGGCCATGCATTGACAAACAATGACAAGATGATGCCCAACAAGGCCACCAACACCAGCAAAGAAAACGCCTGAGTGACACGGTGAAATAAGAAGTCTTGCAGGCGCTGCTTCTTAGCAATAGCAATCATGTCAGTCGTGACAACTTGGCTACGCTCTTGTTGCGATAGATTGTGTGAGCTCATGACAGACCCTAGACTCATTGAAACACCCTGCTTTTTAAAACTAAAAATCCGCCGACACTTTGACAGAGCCGACGGAGATCATTCACTCAATTCAGATTACTTCTGAATTTGCGTCCACACCTTGGCGCGAATTTGCGTGGTGAGACTGTCAGGCAACGCCACGTAGTCGAGGTCTTGTGCCATCTTTTTACCGTTGATGAAAGCCCAGTCAAAGAATTTGATCGCTTCAGCAGCCGCAACCTTGTCCGCGGGTTGCTTGTACATCAAGATGAATGAAGCCGTGCTGATTGGCCAGCTGGCTGCGCCCTTGGCGTTGACCATCGAGACACCCATGCCTGGCACTTTCATCCAGTCAGCACCAGCGGCGGCAGAGGCGAATGTCAAATCATCCGGTGCCACATATTTGCCATCGGCGTTTTGAAGCTGCATGAATGTCATGTTGTTCTTTTTCACATAGGCATATTCCACATAACCCACAGCGCCTTTGACGCGGTTCACGTTTGCGGCCACGCCTTCATTGCCCTTGCCGCCCACCGAGGACGCAGCAGGCCACTTGACAGCAGGCCCCTTGCCCACTGTGTCAGACCAATCTTTGCTGACTGCGCTCAAATAGTCAGTGAAGTTAAAGGTCGTCCCAGAGCCATCTGCGCGGTGAACGATGGTGATCGCTTGATCAGGCAGTTTTTTGCCGGGGTTCAGAGCGGCAATTTTGGGGTCATTCCAATTGGCAATCTTGCCCAAAAATACGTCGGCCAAAACTGCACCCGTGACACGCAATTCACCAGGCTTGAAGCCTTCCAAGTTCACAACGGGCACTGTGCCGCCGATGATGGCGGGGAACTGAACCAGGCCTTCTTTATCCAACTCCTCACCAGACAAAGGCGCATCGGTTGCACCAAATGTCACGGTCTTCGCTTTGATTTGACGAATCCCACCCGAAGAGCCAATGGATTGGTAATTCAGGCCATTGCCCGTGGCGGCCTTGTAGCCTTCAGCCCACTTGGCATAAACAGGGAAAGGGAAAGTCGCGCCCGCGCCTGTGATGTCGGCCGCGAAGGCAGAACCCATAGCCAAAGTTGCCATTGCAGCAGCGGCTATAGATTTAATGAAATTGCGCTTCGAGTTCATGTGATTCCTTCATTTGGTTAGAACAGCCGTGACTTTAGCTATCCATTGTGACGAAACTGTGACACATATGACGCTTGATCATTTCAATAATTCAAGTATTATTTAAACATGAAAAAACAACCAATTCCAGAAACACAAGTAGTCGAAGCCTTGGCCGCTTTGGCGCAAGGTCAGCGTTTGCGTGCGTTTCGCGCCTTGGTGGTCGCTGGCAATGAAGGATTGACACCGAGTGCCCTCGCCGCCCTGCTGCAACTTGCCCCTAGCGCTTTGTCGTTTCACCTCAAAGCCTTGAGTCACGCGGGCTTGGTCAGCGTCGAGGCCAGTGGTCGAAATTTGATTTACCGCGCCGAGTTTGCGCGCATGAACGACTTGCTGACCTACTTGACCCAAGACTGCTGCCAAGGCCAATCTTGCGCCGTGGTGCCTGAGACATCGAAAACTTGTTGCTGATTTGCCAAAGTAAAAGCCATGAACGTTGCACAATTTTTAGGCCTCTTAGAAGCCCATCCACACCAAGCCTTGCGCATCGCGGGAGATGTACTGCCCTCACTCGACTTGCCTGTTGAGATTGAGCATGAAGCGGGCGTGGTGTCGCAATACACCATCACCGCTGGCAGCAGCAATAGTCACACCTTGACGTTGACCACAGGGCTCAAACACACCGCCTGCTTGGCCATGGATGTGTGCTGCGCACCCGCGGGTGGCTGCTGCTGATTCTTGATTTGCATCGAACTTTATCCCACTCAATCCCCTCTCACATCATGACCACACTGAACGTTCTCTTTTTGTGCACACACAACGCCGCTCGCAGCATCTTGGCCGAAGCCTTACTCAATCACATGGCCACGGGTGCCAGTGGCACGCGCTTCAAATCCTATTCAGCGGGCAGCAGCCCGCGCGAGAATCAACAGCCCAACCCACTGGGCATTCAAGTGTTGAAGTCGGCCGGCATTGACACCTCTTACCTCAGCAGCAAAAGCTGGGACGAGTTTGCCAAGCCCGATGCACCGCACATGGATTTGGTCATCACCGTGTGCGACAACGCTGCGGGCGAGGTGTGCCCCTATTGGCCAGGCCAACCCGCCACCGCGCACTGGGGCTACGCCGATCCATCCGCCATCGAAGGCACAGACGAAGACCGCTTGGTGGCCTTTCGCAACACGCTGTACATGATTCAAAAGCGTTTGCAACTGTTGGTCGACTTACCCGCTGAAAAGCTGCAAAAAACCATGCTGCAACACACGGCACTAGAACTCAGCCAAGGTGATCACGCATGAATTTTTTTGAACGCTATCTCACCGCTTGGGTGGCCTTGTGCATCGTCGTGGGCATTGCGCTAGGTCAGTGGCAGCCTGAACTGTTTCAGGCCATTGGCCAACTTGAATACGCGCAAGTCAACTTGCCTGTCGGTTTGCTGATTTGGGTCATGATCATCCCCATGCTCGTGAAGGTGGACTTTGGCGCCTTGCACGAAGTGCGTCAGCACATCAAAGGCATTGGCGTGACGCTGTTTGTCAACTGGTTGGTCAAGCCGTTTTCGATGGCGCTGCTGGGCTGGTTTTTCATTCGCTATTTGTTTGCACCGCTGTTGCCTGCCGACCAAATTGACAGCTACATCGCAGGCCTCATTTTGTTGGCTGCTGCGCCCTGCACGGCCATGGTGTTTGTGTGGAGCCGACTGACAAACGGGCACCCGTTGTTCACCTTGTCGCAAGTGGCATTGAACGACGCCATCATGGTGGTGGCGTTTGCCCCGTTGGTCGCGTTCTTGCTGGGGCTGTCAGCCATCCTCGTGCCGTGGGACACGCTCATCACCTCAGTCGTGCTGTACATCGTCATTCCGGTGGTGTTGGCGCAGCTGATTCGCAAAGCGCTGTTGATGCGAGGTCCCGAGCAGTTTGACGCCACCATGGCCCGCATCGGCCCATGGTCGATCGCGGCATTGTTGGCCACGCTGGTGCTGTTGTTTGCATTTCAGGGTGAAGCGATTTTGAAGCAGCCGCTGGTCATTGCCTTGCTGGCCGTGCCCATCTTGATTCAGGTGTTGTTCAACTCCGCATTGGCCTATTTTCTGAACCGCGCGGTGGGTGAATCGCACAACGTGGCCTGCCCTTCGGCCTTGATTGGGGCCTCTAACTTTTTCGAGCTGGCGGTGGCTGCTGCCATCAGCTTGTTTGGATTTGAATCAGGCGCTGCACTGGCCACGGTCGTCGGTGTTTTGATTGAAGTGCCCGTGATGTTGCTGGTGGTGCATGTGGTCAACCGCAGCAAAGGCTGGTACGAACGGACCCCTTGAATGCCCCCGCGGCCCCAAGGTCGGTTTGAATTTCTAGAATGTGGCATGCGTTTGTTTTTGAATATTCTGGGTTTTCAAACCGCTTGGTGGGCTTGCATTGCAGGCGTCGGTCGCGGGTTTGAAATACCGGCCTTGCTGTATGGCTTGGTGCTGGCGGGTCTGCACCTGCGCTTTGCACAACAGCCACGACAAGAGGCCAAGCTTGCCGCGCTTGCACTGGTTGTTGGCATGGCCGCTGACACCTTGTTGCAGATGGCATCGGTGATCCGTTTTTACGGCTGGGCACTTGGGCCCTTGAGCCCGTTTTGGTTGTGGCTTTTGTGGGTTTTGTTTGCCATGACCTTGAACACCTCCTTGGCATTTTTGCAAACACACACCCTGTGGCTGTCTGCGCTGGCAGGCTTGTTATTTGGCCCACTCACCTACTATGCGGGGGCACAACTGGGTGCCGCGTCGTTTGACAGCACACCCTTTCACTTGGTAACGTTGGCCCTTATTTGGGCCATCGCGCTTCCCGTTTTGGTCTATGCGGCCAAGCACTTTTTCACACACCCCAAAGGTCTCTCATGATGAACCGTCGCACGCTTTTGCTCAGTGGCATGACCACCACGGCCCTCGCCGGCCTCAGTGGCTGCGCCAGCCCCACGGTGGACGATTACGCCAGCCAAAAACCATTGCTCGATCTGCGCACCTACTTCAATGGCATGGTGGACGCGTGGGGCATCTTCACCGACCGCAACGGCAAAGTCATCAAGCGTTTCACAGTTGAAATGAAATGCGAATGGCACAACGACCAAGGCATTTTGGACGAAGACTTTGTCTACTCAGACGGCACCAAAGAAAAACGCATTTGGAAACTCACCGACAAAGGCAATGGCGCTTATGTGGGCACCGCTGGCGATGTGGTGGGCGTGGCCGAAGGCCAAACCAAAGGCAACGCTTTTAACTGGCGCTACACCCTGGCCTTGCCCGTGGATGGCACGGTGCTGAATGTGCAAATGGACGACTGGATGTATTTGATGAACGACCGCGTCATGCTCAACAAAGCACGCATGACCAAACTGGGCATTCACCTGGGCGATGTCACTCTGTCCTTCAAGAAGAGGGATTGACACCGTGGGCTTTCAAAAAATTGTGCCTCGTTTGGTGGCTAACTCAATCGCTTACTTCAAGCATCTCTTGAAGGCTAGCGTCTTGGCCAGCATCATGGCATCCACGATCACGAGCACAACAGCGCAGGCCAGCGATCTGTCAGACAAACTGCAATCCCCTGAGTACGTTTTGCTGATGCGCCACACCCGGGCACCCGGAATTGGTGACCCTCCCAACTACACCTTGGATGACTGCAAAACCCAACGCAACCTCAGCGACGAGGGCCGCAAACAAGCGGTGGCAGTAGGTAACTGGCTCAAAAAACAAGGCGTGCAAACCGCCAACGTGCACACAAGTGCCTGGTGCCGATGCAAAGACACGGCAGAGCTGTTGAAGTTGGGTCCTGTGACGGTTGAACCTGCTTTGGCTTCATTTTTTGATGACATAGCGCAAGCCAAAACCCAAAACCAACAACTGGAAAAATTCATAGCCAGCCAACTTAAAACCAAAGGCAAGCAAGCGCTGGTTTTGGTGACCCACCATGTGAACATTTACGAGTTCATGGGCGAGAACATTGCCTCGGGCGACATGGTGCTCGCCAAGGTTGACTCAAACGGCAAGATACTGGCCTACAAGCTCATACCGAGGCCAAACTGAAGGGGCCACAGATTTGGCCAGGGCAGCTTGGCGCAAGGTGCCGTCGCTGAGGTCCTCGTAGCGCGGCAAAAAGTAACCACAGCGCTTGATGTTGCGAACGGGCAGCAAGTCGTGGCTGATTTTTTTGCGCAGCCGGTGGACGTAGACCTCCGCCGCCGTGGTGTTCAAGGCCATGTTGTTCGGCGCGATGTCTTGGAGGAGGCGCTCTTTGGGAATGATTTGCCCCACGCGCTTAAGCAAGATGTCCAACACCTGCGCCTCACGCGGCGTTAAATCCAAGGCCACACCCGCGACGCACGCTTGCTGCGTCGCGTGGTTGAAACTCAACGCGCCGTAATGGCACACCGACGCGGTCATGCCTTGGCGACGGCGCGTCAATGCGCGAACTTCCGCACAAAAAATCGCCCCCTCCCATGACACAGGGAGGCAGCGGTCAAAACCTGCGTCCAATAAATCGGGAGCAAACGCCATGTAGTGATCTGGCACAAGCGCGAGGCTTGTCACACGCTGCGCTGCACATGTTTCAAGCATGAAGCTGCTGGTCAAGTTCATCACCGCAGGGGTGAGATGGACGACCATCAGGTCCAAGCGGCGCAAACGCCAGAGCGTTGCATCGTTCGACAACACGTCGTAGCGCGCCACCCTCGCACCCATGCCGTCGAGTGTGTGGCACAGCTGATGCGCCAGCACGTCGTCTTGCACAAAGAGCGCAACTTCAAGCATGGCTCGCACCTCCCCGCACACGTTGGCGTGCAATGGCGGACACACCTTGTTGGTTGAGCATCCACTGCACGGGCTCGGCCGACAGCTGCACCGCCAAGCGCGTGGCTTTTTTTTGCACATCACATGCAGACGGCTGACGCAACAGCGCCAGCACCCACGGTGGCATGACATCAAAAGCGCTTTGCAAAATCAGCGCCATCCAAGGTTTGTCCCACACGTCCACAGGATAGGCTTGAATGACTTGCAAAATGTCTTGCGCTCGCGCATCAAACCTCAGCACATCGGCAAAGCCCAGCAACTCGGCTTGGGTGGCGGCATAGGTCAATGGCAAATCAACCGCGCCCAATAAGTGCCCGATGCGGGCCATCTCTGCGATGTACTGGTCGCAGGCTTGTGGCGACAAGGGCTGTTTGGCCAAGTGTTGGTAAGCCGCCAAAAACGACGTGACCTCGACCAAGTGCACCCACCGAATCAGCTCGGGCTCATTGGCCACATAGGGTTGGCCTTGCAAGTCGGTGCCACGGATATTGGCATGGATGGTGTTGACGCGGCGAATGACATTGAGCGCCAAGGTCTCGCTGCCATAGGTGGTGGCCGCTACAAAGTAAGCTGTGCGCCCTAAGCGCTCTTTGAGCTTGTGGCGAAAGTCCGAGTGGTCCCACACCGCAGCCAAGGCACGCGGATGCAAAGACTGCACGATGAGCGACGACAAGCCGCCCACCATCATGGCGGTGAAATTGGCATGCACCTGCCACACCACAGACTCGGGACCAAACAAACCTGCATCGCCCTGCGGTGTGGCAAAGTCGGCCAGCGAAGCCGTCGAACCTGTGATGGCACGCACACGTTCTCCTATGGCGTTGAGCGCCAAGGTTTTGAGTGTGTGGGCAAGAGACATGGTGGGCAGTGGGTGGCGGCTCAAGCCTTGAGATCGGCTAAGGCACTGATCGCCTCTTGGGCGGGATGCGCTTGTGGCTCGGTGGCATTCACAGCCACAGCAGAATCCAACTTAAGAAAACACATTTTTTCGCCATCCCAGCGCTGGCCGCACCAGCACTCGCCTTCAGCGTTGATGATGCAGGTTCCGGTGCCGCAGCACCTGGGGTCTTCACTCATAGAGGGCTTTCAGGGTTTAACAGTTGGCGCGACGGTGGTCGGCAATGGCCTGGTCATCAAACTTCATGTCAGGGCTTCGCAGCGCGCGGTGCTTGGTGGTCCGGCCCTTCATGCGCATGCGCCAGAGCCGAAATGAGCTGTGGTTGAGCTCGGCACGCATGAGGCGAATTAC
>CANCGU010000011.1 GCA_947377705.1 Comamonadaceae bacterium | reverse complement strand
GCGCAGCCAATCGACCACGCTTTGTAACTTGAAACCTTTGTCGTGCGGCGTGAGCTTGTAGTTGCTGAACTGCCCCAACACCACAGCTTTTTGTTGCGCCAAAACGCCTGCGTGCAACAACTGCGTGAGCATGCGTTCAATGCGGTAAGGGTGCTCCCCCACATCTTCTAAGAACAACACGCCATTTTTGATTTGCGGGAAATAGGGCGTGCCGAGCAAAGAAACCAATACAGCCAAGTTGCCGCCCCACAGCACCGCATCGTGCGCCCACACGCCGGGGCGACGTTTGACATTGGCGGCAGCACAAGCGGCGGAGAAATGCCAACCTGCGCCCTCGCCCTGCCCGCTGACCATGTCATCAAAACAGGCTTCCATGATGTCGTCAGGCTGTTCTGCACCAAAGTCTTCGCCTAAGGCCGGGCCAGCCCATGTCACCGCCCCCGTTTTGGCAAGTAACGCATTTTGAAAAGCCGTGAAGTCGCTCAAACCCACAAACTGCGTGCCCTTGGCAATGGCTTTGGCGACTTTTTTGTATTGGATGCTGGGCAAGAGGCGTGTCAGGCCATAACCACCCCGCGAAATCAGGGCCACATCGGCACCGCTGTCCGCGGCACGGTGAATGGCGGCCAAGCGGGTGGCATCGTCCCCAGCAAAACGGGTGTGGTTGCTGAGTGCGTCAGCGTCGAGTTCGACCTCGTGACCGAGTTTTTTCAAACGGGCCACGCCACGTTTGAAAGCTACTTTGTCGCGCACTGCGCCGCTAGGGGAATAGATGTAGATGTGAGCCATCCCGCAATTGTCGCGGCAAATGTAAGACGACTCAGCGGTCGCGTTTGTAATGCAGCAAACGTCCGCGATACGCACTCAAGTCTTGCAAGGGTTCGTTCATGATGAGCTCGGTCACCGAAAAGCCCATAAAGGCCATGTCGCGGTGAAATGCGCTGCGGTTACCCCGGTTGGGATCCACGATCAGCACTTCGGCACCCTCTGCCGCATGCGCTTGAATGAAGCCTGAGAGTTGTGCGGGATGGCTGCGCTCGTAGAGCACATCACTGGCAATCAGCAAATCAAAGGTTCCTAGTCCCCTATTCACCCGGCCCCAGTTGCCTGTTTCGTAATGCAGTGGAGGCAGTTCATTCAGCAGCACGTTGGCTTTCAAAAAAGTTTCTGTGAGCGGATGGCAATCGCTGGCCGTGATGTTGCCTTCGCGTCGATGCACCACAAGGCTGGCCAACCCCAGGCCACAGCCTACTTCCAACACGCGTTTGCCCTTCAACTCCCAAATTTGCATCAGGTCGGCCAACTTTTGCGCCGATGGCCAAAGCAAACCAAATAAAGGCCATGTGGCAGATGAGATGCCCGCCTCACATGCCAAGCCCAGCGGATCGTAAAACTGTTGCTTGTCCAGCAATGAACGAATTTGTAAATCAGCCCCGCCTCCTACACCGACCCTCTGAAACTTCACTTCGTAACCTATGGGTGGCGCGGCTTGGGCGTTCATGCTTAACTTCGTTTGGGGGGTGGCGCAGCGGCGACCAACAAGGTGCTCAAGGCACGAGGACCGGTCAAGTGACCGCGGTCTGGATAAGGGGCCTTGCGCAAGGCGGCAGGCAGCGCTGGGCTTTCAACCCAATCAATCGGCAGTGCAAGGTGGGTCAGCAACGGCGCCATCACACGCGGGGCATGCAGGGCCACAGGCGCAGGCTGCAAGCTGAGTAGAAACTCATGTAGTACTTGCGCATGCCACCCAATGCGGTGCATGGCAACCTTTTTGGGCTTATCGGACAAACCAAAACCCGGCAAGTCCAAGGCAATCACTGGCACTGACGATTGCAGCTGCGCTGCATATTGCACGCTCCAGTCGTCTAGGCCATGCAGATAGACGTGCGGTGCCACTTGTGCGTCTTGCCGGTTATCAAACCAATGCAAGCGTAAACCTTCTAAGGCCGGTAAATCAGCGTTAAAACACGAGAGGGCCAGCGGTACATCTAACCCCACCCATGCGCTGTCTGGCGTGCGCAAAGCGTCTTCACGCAAAGGCACTTTGGTGCGTTGTTGCTGGGCACGGCGCTGCTCAAAAAAACTTTGCAGCACTTGTGCACACGCGTCAGCCAGCACGCCTCCTGTGACTTGCGTTTGATGGTTGATTTGTTCATTTGCAAACAGATTCAACACCGAACCCGCTGCGCCTGTTTTAGGCTCAGTCGCACCAAACACCACGCGCTTGAAACGCGCATGCAATGCTGCGCCACTGCACATGGCGCAGGGCTCTAACGTCACATACAGCGTGCAGTCGTCCAAGCGGTAGTTGCCTATCACTTGAGCGGCCGCGCGCATGGCATTCACTTCAGCGTGGGCGGTCGGATCGTGACGAGTCAGTGGTGCGTTATGGCCGGAGGCAATCACCTGCCCTGCCCTCACCACCACGGCGCCTACCGGCACTTCACCCGCATCGGCGGCAATGTGCGCTTGGCGCAGGGCCAGCTGCATGAAGCCTATATCGTCTGGTGAATGCTGTTGTGTCATGGTTGAACCATGTCAAGTTTGACCATCCACTCGGCCAAAGCCTGCTCATCTGGCGTGCCTTGCATATACGCCGCATGCATGGCAACGTGTGATTCGGGTCGGTGTTGATTGAGCTTGAGCTTGCATTGCATCTCGGTGATGCGCAGCTCAAACGCCACGATGCCATTGAGCATTTTGTGTTGGTAGTCCTCAGCCAATCCACGCCATTGGGTCGCGTAAATGGGCTCGTGGTCGCCGATCAGTTGCTTAAGCAAGCGGTCTTTGGCGTGGGCCTCTTCCACCAAAGTCGCCTCAACCTTGGCATGCACGGCCAAGTAACTCCATGTGGGCACTCGCGTGAGGTCTGGATAGACCTTGGGCGACATATAAGCGTGCGGCCCCATGAAGGTTACCAAGGCTTGAGGCCGTGTTTGTAAATAGCGCCCGTGAGGATTGGCTTTTGCACAGTGACCCAGCAGCACATGCTGGTGGTTTTCTTGTGTCAGATGCAAGGGGATGTGTGTGACGCACGGAAAACCATCGTCATCAACACTGATCAGGTTTGCAAAAGGATGCGCCCGCATGAGTGCGAGTGCATGGGCCTCATCTTTGGCTTTGAAATGCGTCGGCAGATACACGCAAACGCCTTATTTTTCAGTGCAGAACGCGGCAATCTTGTTGCCGTCGAGTTAGAAGCGGCGTTTGACCGCTGGGCCTGGGCCCTTGCCTTCGATGTGACGGAACGTCACACGGGCTTTGTTCATGTCGTAGGGAGAGAGCTCGACCGTGACTTTATCGCCTTCGATGATGCGGATGCGGTGCAGGCGCATTTTGCCGGCGGTGTATGCGATCAGTGAGTGACCGTTTTCCAGGGTGACGCGGTAGCGAGAGTCGGGCAAGACCTCGGTCACGACACCCTTCATTTCGATCATTTCTTCTTTTGCCATGTACTCAGTGTTCTCTATTTAAAAAATTCAAGCCCAAAACGGGCGATTGCTAACAACCTTTGATTGTAGGACGTTTGAGCTTTGAACCGAATGAGGCAAATAAAATGAATCAACGCCTCGTTGAGCGGTTTTAGTCCTTGGTGGGCTGACCGACGAAGGCCTTATTCGCAATTTTCCAGCCGTCTTGGGTTTGCAACAGCACGAAGTAGTCGGTAAAGGTAATGGCACCGTGCACAAGCGTGACACGAGCACTCGCGGCTGATCCAGCCACTTCGATCCAATCGATGCTGCGGCGACGCGTGGCTTCGTCCGCCGCTGGCTTGCCGCCAAAGCGTTCGCAGTAAATGTCTAGCGGCCAGGAAGTGAAAACGCCTTCACGGATGGATTCGATGTGGGCGCTAGGCAAAAACGCGAGACGCATAAAGCTCGCATCGTCATGCGCATGACCCAGAAAATACTGCTCAATCGGCGCACAGGCAGCCAGCTGCTCTGCCGTCAGTTTCAAATTGTTTGGGGTTGGATGCGTCATGTCTGTCACTCCCACTCGATCGTGGCTGGTGGTTTTGAAGACACGTCGTAGGTCACGCGGTTGATGCCACGCACTTCGTTGATGATGCGGCCCGAAACTTTCTTGAGCAATGCATAGGGCAACTCGGCCCAGTCTGCTGTCATGAAGTCGCTGGTTTGCACAGCGCGCAGGGCCACCACATAGTCGTACGTGCGGCCATCGCCCATCACGCCCACGCTCTTGACAGGTAAGAACACGGTGAAGGCTTGGCTGGTCAAGGCGTACCAAGATTTGCCAGTGGCTTCATCTTTAAAGTTGTGCAGCTCTTCAATAAAGATCGCATCAGCACGGCGCAGCAAATCGGCATATTCCTTCTTCACTTCGCCCAAGATGCGCACACCCAAGCCTGGGCCCGGGAATGGGTGGCGGTACACCATGTCGTGCGGCAGGCCCAAAGCCACACCGAGTTCGCGCACTTCGTCTTTGAACAATTCGCGCAAAGGCTCCAAGAGCTTCAAGCCCAATTGCTCAGGCAAGCCGCCCACGTTGTGGTGGCTCTTGATGGTGACGGCTTTCTTGCTCTTCGCGCCGCCGCTCTCGATCACGTCAGGGTAAATCGTGCCTTGGGCCAAGAATGTGGCGCCTTTGTGGCCCCCGTCACCCGCTTTGAGTTTGGCCGCTTGTTCTTTGAACACGTCCACAAACAAGCCGCCGATGATTTTGCGTTTGGCTTCTGGCTCGCTCACGCCCGCCAATTTGCCCAAGAACAGCTCGCTGGCATCCACGCGAATGACATGTGCGTGCAACTTACCCACAAACATGTCCATCACCATGTCACCTTCGTTGAGGCGCAACAGGCCGTGGTCCACAAACACACAGGTGAGTTTGTCGCCAATGGCGCGGTGAATCAGGGCTGCGGCGACAGATGAATCCACGCCGCCAGAAAGACCCAAGATGACTTCTTCGTCACCCACTTGTTGGCGAATCGCTGCCACCGCTTCTTCGATGTAGTCGCCCATGATCCAGTCAGGGCGCGTGCCGCAAATATCTAACACAAAGCGGTTCAACAAGGCTTGGCCTTGCACCGTGTGCGTGACTTCGGGGTGGAACTGCACCGCGTAAAACTTGCGCGCTTCGTCGGCCATGCCCGCGATGGGACAAGCGGGCGTGGACGCCATCACCTTGAAGCCTTCGGGCAACTGCGTCACCTTGTCGCCATGGCTCATCCACACCTTGAGCATGCCGTGCCCCTCAGCCGTATTGAAGTCTTCAATGCCTTTGAGCAGTTCGGTGTGACCATGGGCGCGCACTTCGGCATAGCCAAACTCACGCGTGGTACCCGCCTCCACCTTTCCGCCCAGCTGGGTGGCCATGGTTTGCATGCCGTAGCAAATGCCCAACACAGGCAGGCCCAGCTCAAACACAGCATCAGGCGCACGGTCATCCACCTCGTAAACGCTGGCATGGCTGCCAGAGAGGATGACGCCCTTCAAGTTGCCGTCTTTGGCATAGTCGCGCACCCAGTCACTGGTCACGTCGCAAGGATGGACTTCACAAAACACATGGGCCTCGCGCACGCGGCGGGCGATGAGTTGGGTAACTTGAGAGCCGAAATCGAGAATGAGGATTTTTTGGTGCGACATAAATAAAAAAGGGCCTTCAAATGGCCTAATGCTCTATTGTCTCAAAAAAGAAAGCCACCCCTTGAGGTGGCTTACGTTTGAACACTTAACGCTTATTCGGCGCGGTAGTTTGGCGCTTCTTTGGTAATTTGCACATCATGGACGTGGCTTTCACGAATACCAGCCGCCGTGATTTCAACAAACTGTGACTCGTTGTGCATCGCCTCAATGGTGGCGCAACCGCAGTAACCCATGCTGGCTCGCAGACCACCGGCCATTTGGTAAATGATGGACACGACCGAGCCTTTGTAGGGCACGCGGCCTTCAATGCCTTCTGGCACCAGTTTGTCGGCATTGGGGTTGCCGGTGCTGCTTTCTTGAAAGTAGCGGTCTGCACTACCCTGCTGCATGGCACCGATGGAGCCCATGCCACGGTAGCTCTTGTAGCTGCGCCCTTGAAACAACACGATTTCGCCGGGTGCTTCTTCGGTGCCCGCAAACATGCCGCCCATCATCACCGTGCCTGCGCCTGCGGCGATGGCTTTGGCGATGTCGCCGCTGTAACGGATGCCGCCGTCAGCAATGAGTGGCACGCCTGTGCCCTTGAGGGCTGTGGCCACGCTGTCCACCGCCATGATTTGCGGCACGCCCACACCCGCCACGATGCGGGTGGTGCAGATAGAGCCGGGGCCGATGCCCACTTTCACGCCGTCTGCACCCGCTTCGACCAAAGCCAAAGCGGCTGCGCCGGTGGCAATGTTGCCGCCGATGACTTCGATGTGCGGGTAGTTTTGTTTGACCCAACGCACACGGTCGATTACGCCTTTGCTGTGGCCGTGCGCGGTGTCCACCACGATGGCGTCCACACCAGCGCGGGCCAATGCCTCCACGCGCTCTTCGGTGCCCTCGCCCACACCCACTGCAGCGCCCACACGCAGCTTGCCTGCCACGTCGCGCGCAGCGCTAGGGAAGTTGAGTTGTTTGGTAATGTCTTTGACGGTGATCAGGCCTTTGAGCTCAAACGCGTCGTTGACCACCAACAAGCGCTCCAACTTGTGTTTGTTCAACAGGTGCTTGGCTTGCTCTGGCGTCGTGCCTTCAGGCACGGTGACCAAGCGTCCGCGCGGGGTCATGATTTCGCTGACGCGCTGGTCATAGCGGGTCTCAAAACGCAAATCGCGCCCTGTGACGATGCCCACCACTTTGCCGCCGTCACACACAGGAAAACCAGATACACCGAGCTCTTCTGACAAAGCCATGACTTGGCGCACCGTCGTTTCAGGGGTGATGACCACAGGATCGCGCAACACACCGGATTCATAGCGCTTGACTTTGGCCACTTGAGCGGCTTGCTCTTGCGCGGTGAGGTTTTTGTGCACGATGCCAATGCCGCCTTCTTGCGCAATGGCAATGGCCAAGCGGGCTTCCGTCACGGTGTCCATGGCCGCAGAGACCAAGGGCAAGTTCAGGCGGATGTTGCGGGTGAATTGGGTCGCGAGGGATGTGTCCTTAGGCAGGACTTGGGAGAAGGCGGGCACCAACAACACGTCGTCGAAGGTGAGGGCTTTGCCGAGAAGGCGCATGGTGATGGCTCCAAAAACAGCATTGTACGTAGTCCCTTCAAGGCACCTGTATACAGAGCCCTGCCTGTTACATAACTTCACACAGCTCAGGCAAAATTTGATGAACGACAATGCTTCTGCCCTTTTACACACCACTTGAGGTGACCCGCTTGCTAAGCCTGACCACAAAGACCATCGTCCTCGCCTTGCTCATCGCTGCTACGTCCAGCACATGGGCTCAAACGGCACCCAAGCTGAGCCTGCCTGAACTCGAAGACATGATGTTCAGCCAAAGTCCCGCCCTACGTGGCGCAGCCAGTGCGACTGCGGCGGCGGCGGCGGCGGTGGACACAGCGCGCACCATTCCCAACCCTCAAGTAGAGGTGATGAATGGCACGCGCAAACCGCGGCTCGAAAACCCAACAGGTACGAACGGCAACGTCAAATCCATCAGCATCACCCAAGACTTGGACATGCCTTGGCACCGCTTCCCACGCGTGGATGGTGCCATTGCAGGCTACAACGCCACACAAGCTGATGAACGCGCGTTCAAGTCAGACATGTTGGCTCAGCTGCGCATGCGTTATTACGACCTCGTGCGCCGTGTCGCAGAAAACCGTGCGATGCGGGAAGACGTCGTGCTGATGGAAGGCATGCACAAGCGCATTGCCTTGCAGGTAGAAACGGGTGAAAAAGCCAAGTTTGAATTGGTCAAAGCCAACGCCGAATTGCTGAATGCACAAAAAATGCATGAATCCTCTGTGCTGCGCGTGCGTCAATCGCGTGGCGCCTTGCGCGCATTGGTAGGTGTTCAAATGCCAGAGAACTTTGAAGTGCCTGATCAGCCCTTTGTTTTTAAAGCTCCGGCCCCACTGGCTGAAGTCCGTGACGAGGTCATGCGAAACAACCCAGAGTTGCAACGCACACGCGCACAACGTCAACAGTTTGATCGCAAACTGAGCGAAGAAAAAGCGCTACGCTTTCCAAAATTTGCCTTGCGTGCCGACCAAGACCTTGACCCAGAATGGCGCAGCAGACGTGTGGGCTTGGCCATGAATTTGCCTTTGTGGGACTGGCGTGGTGGCCCTGTGGGTGAAGCCGCTGCCAAGCTCTCGCAGTCAGACAACGAGTTGGCGTACCAAGAACAGTCGTTGGTGCAATCTTTAGAAGCCGCTTACCAGCAATATGCCATTGCCAACGCACAATTGGTGGCCTTAGAAGGCGGCATTGTTCGCCATGCGGCTGATGCCTTGCGCATTGCCGAAGTCGCCTACAAAGCAGGCGAGAAAAACTTTCTCGATGTGATAGATGCACAACGCGTTTACCGCGCAGCACGCAACGAACTCATTGGTGCGCAGTTTGAATTGGCCAGCGCTTGGGCCGAGATAGAGCGCATTCGCGCGATTGGCCACTAAGCGCCTGAGCGTTTGAGTGCCGCCTTCTGCGGCACGGTTGGCAAAAGTTAAGACCGCTTGGCCAGCGGCAAATTGAGTAACAAGTTTTGTGGCTTAAGCTTCAAGCGCTGGTTGGCATCGACCGCCATGGCCAAGTACACGGGCTTGCCGCGCACTTCGGTCAGCATGTCGTTGGGCTCCACAAACTCCAACTTGAACAAACATAGCAAACGCTCCATGCGCTCTGCATCCACCTCTTTGCCTTGGTAGAGGTCGTTCAGCACACCGCTGGCTTGGGCGTCTAAGCCTACATGCCACACCCAGTGGTCGTCGTTGATTTCGCGCTCGGTTTGGATGCGCACCTGCACGCCCAAGAAGTGCTGCACCCACTTAGCCAATACCTCGCACAGCGCGTGCAACGCGGGTTGCCCACGGTTGAGGCTGACCACCCAATCAAAACTCTCGCTACGGGGCCAATACGCGTCTTGGTTGTCCTCGTTGAGCACATCCAAGTCCACGCTGCGCAGTGTGATGCCACCTTGCTTAAGCAGCTCACCAATCGAGCCAAAGCCACTTTGTGTGGCGTGGCGCTCTACCGTCTCATCGTCAGCCGCCATGACCGAGCCGTCTTCGAGAACGGTGACTTTTTGCGTGTGCATCAGCATCTCAGCAACGCGGGCTTGCATAGCCGTAGGCGCTTCGCCCAACACATGGCGCAACAAGATGTGCGAGATGTGCTGTACCAAAAGCGGCGGCACGTCCACACCCTCACCTTTGAACAAGGCAATGTAGCTGGCTTCTAGCGTGGGCAACGTGGTGATGCGCTGGCGAAAACGCAGCCACACGGCGTAGTTGTCGGCAGCGTCTTTGTCTTGGAGTTGCGCCAGTTCTCGGGCTGTCACTTCACGACGCGGCTGCTCAACCAAGCTGTGATGTAACGCGACTTCGGCGGCACATGAGGTGGCGATGGGGGCCAGCTCAGGGCGCTCTAAAAGAAAACGCAAAAAGTCGTCCGTCACCACCAAATGGCCCGTGTCGTTGTGGGCTAGCAGTGAATAGCCACACGTAGGCCAAAGGTTTTGAGTCATAAATTAGGCCGGATAAAGATTTAATAGCCAGGCTTAGCGCCTGCACGGCGCTTGGAGAACAAGCCCGCGCGGGTAGAGCCTTGCTTTTGGAAACGCTCACGACGTGCGACCTTGGGGTCGACGGTCAGTGGGCGGCAAATTTCGAGGCGATCCAAGTCGCGCAGCACATGGTCGGGGGCAGTTTTCTTGCCCCAAATGCACACGGTAAAGGCTTCGGTCTGGCTGAGGTCAATTTCTGGGCACTCAGAAAGCAAACCACTTTGCTGCAATGCTTGCATCACGGTCATGCCTGCACTAAGGGGCAGCACACGCTCGTGCACCACGCGAGGCGCTGGTGAATACATCACGCTGATGGTAAGGGTTGCGGGGCTAATGCTCACGCGACGTAAACCTGTTCTGCGCGCTTCACAAAAGCATCCACCAAGGTGGCTGCAATTTTGTCGAACACGGGGCCCACCAAACTGCCAAACATGCTCTCGAATGCGTAGTTCAAGGTCAGCTCGATGCGGCAAGCGCGTTGGGGTTCTTGGGTGTTGGGATCGAGAAGCGGATGGAAATCCCAAGTGCCGTCTAAATGCTTAAACGGCCCATCGACCAGCTCTAGCTTGACTTGGCGTCCCTCGATGTGGATGTTGCGCGTGGTGAAGCTTTTATGAAAGCCCCCGAAGGTCATACCCACTTGGGCCGTCGCACCATCGGCATGTTTTTCGAGCACACCGGCGCGGTCGCACCAAGGTAAAAACTCAGGATAACGGGCTACATCGGTGACCAGCGCAAACATTTCTTCAGCGCTGAACCAAATAAGAACTGACTTGTGTACGGTTTTCATAGAATGGTCCACATTGTAAGAAGCTCTACTGTCCCCACATTACTTAAATGGCTACCAAAAAACCTGCAACTCAATCGCGCATCGCTGACAACAAAAAGGCGGCGTACAACTACTTCTTCGAAGAAAAGTTCGAGGCAGGCATGGTGCTCGAAGGCTGGGAAGTCAAGGCCGCCCGTGAAGGCAAGGTACAACTCACCGATGGCTATGTGGTGATTCGCGATGGCGAACTGTATTTGATTGGTTGCCAAATTAACCCGCTGCACACGGCGTCCAGCCATGTGACGCCGGACAAAGTGCGCACCAAGAAGCTTCTGATGAAGAAGGACGAAATCAAACGTCTCATCGGCAAGGTCGAGCAAAAAGGCCACACGCTGGTGCCCGTCAACCTGCATTGGAAAAACGGCAAGATCAAATGCGAAATCGCACTGGCCAAAGGCAAGGCCGAGCACGACAAACGTGACACCATCAAAGATCGCGAAGGCAAACGCGAGGTGGAGCGTGCGATGAAGTCACGCAGTCGCTAAATTTAACTTAACAGGTCTAAGTTGACATGGAAGGTGTTACCTAGGTAACATCATCCATTCTTCTTTGGAGGTATGCATGGCCACCATCTCAGTCAAACTCTCCGACAGCACACGCGATCGCGTGCAAACCGCAGCTCAAAATCTTGGGCTAACTCCACATGCCCTGATGGTGCATGCGATTGAAGATGCGGTTGAACAAGCTGAAACTCGGCAAACCCTCATTGAGCAAGCGTTGGCCTCACGTCAACACGTCGCCAAAACTGGCTTGGTGGTAGATGGTGCGGCTTTTGGCGACTACCTCAAAGCCAAAGTTCGAGGCCAAGTTGCCAAGCGCCCACAAGCTGTGGGCATTGAAAACTTCATTACCAGCGGCAAATGACCCGCCACCTTCTTTCCAATGATGCAGCTGAGGACTTAGCGCAATTGGTGGATTTTTTATTAGCTGAACATTCAGAAGATGCCGTTGCCACAGTTGACTTGGTGGTCGATGCCCTGAAAATTCTCAATGACCATCCACTGATTGGACGACTCGTAGAACAAGGTCTGCGGGAACTGGTCATATCCAGAGGGAAAACAGGCTACTTGGCTCTATATGACTATGACGAAGCAACTGACTTAGTCATTGTGCTAGCCATTCGGCATCAACGCGAACGCGGCTATCACTGACGCTGATTCGCGTTATTTTTTCTTGCGTGGTGGCAAACCCGTGTGCTGTGTCAGCAAGCGACCTTTGGTCGGCTCGTTGCGCATAGAAGGCTTGACAAAACCGGCCTTAACGACACCCGCTTTAGGCGTAACAGTGCTGTTCTTGCGACGCGCACTGGTGTAGCCGCCATCGGTCAAGGGTTGGAAGGTAGGAATCAAATGCTGCTTGCCATTGCCAATCAGGTCAGCTCGGCCCATGGCTTTCAAGGCTTCGCGCAACAAAGGCCAGTTGTTGGCATCGTGATAACGCAAGAAGGCTTTGTGCAAGCGGCGGCGACGTTCGCCGCGTACCACGTCGACTGTTTCGCTGTTGCGCGTGATACGCCCTAGCGGATTGCGGCCCGAGTGGTACATGGCTGTGGCCGTGGCCATCGGGCTGGGGTAGAAGGTTTGCACTTGGTCGGCGCGAAAGCCATTGCGCTTGAGCCACAGGGCCAAGTTCATCATGTCTTCGTCGCTGGTGCCGGGATGAGCTGCAATGAAGTACGGGATAAGGAATTGTTTTTTCCCCACCTCTTCACTGTATTTGTCAAACATCTGTTTGAACTTGTCGTAGCTACCAATGCCAGGCTTCATCATCTTCGACAGCGGCCCGCCCTCGGTGTGCTCGGGCGCAATTTTGAGGTAGCCGCCTACGTGGTGCTGCACCAGCTCTTTCACATACTCGGGCGACTTCACGGCCAAGTCGTAACGCAGGCCTGAGCCAATCAAGATTTTTTTGATGCCTTTGAGCGCACGGGCTCTGCGATAAATATTGATGAGCGGCGTGTGGTTGGTACCTAAGTTTTGGCAAATGCCGGGGTACACGCAGCTCGGTTTGCGACACGCGGCCTCAATTTCGGGGCTCTTGCAACCCAAGCGGTACATGTTGGCCGTGGGGCCACCGAGGTCTGAAATGACACCCGTGAAGCCCGACACTTTGTCGCGGATGTCTTCAATCTCACGAATCACTGACTCTTCACTGCGGCTTTGGATGATGCGGCCTTCGTGCTCGGTGATGGAGCAAAACGTGCAGCCGCCAAAACAACCGCGCATGATGTTGACGCTGAAGCGAATCATCTCCCACGCTGGGATTTTGGTCTCGCCGTCATGGCTGCCATTGTCATCTGCATAGGCGGGATGTGGGCTGCGGGCATAGGGCAAGTCAAACACATGGTCCATCTCGGCGGTGGTCAGCGGGATGGGCGGCGGGTTGACCCACACATCGCGTGCGGTGTGGCCTTCGCCGTGGGCTTGCACCAACGCGCGGGCATTGCCGGGGTTGGTTTCTAAATGCAGCACACGGTTGGCGTGGGCATAGAGAATCGGGTCGGACTTAACTTGTTCGTACGCGGGCAAGCGAATCACGCTGCGCTCACGCGGTGGCACTTTGAGCTTGCCTTTGCCTTGGAATGCAGGGTTAGGCACAAAGTTGAGTGGAGAAACGGTGAAACCCGCTTCAGCTTTGCCACCTGCTTGTGCATTGACCGCTTCGGCCACGGCGTTGGCTTCGTCCTCACGCGCACAGGTTTCGCCTTGGGCCTTGGCTTGTTCGCTCACCATCAAATACGGGTTGACGTGCGCCTCTACCCTGCCCGGCACGTCAATGCTGGACGAGTCAATCTCAAACCAACCTTCAGGTGTTTCGCGGCGTACAAAGGCCGTGCCTCGCACATCGGTGATGTCTTGCACGGGCTCTTTGGCCGCCAAGCGGTGCGCGATTTCCACAATGGCGCGTTCGGCGTTGCCGTACAACAGCAAATCACATTTGCTGTCCACCACGATGGAGCGGCGCACCTTGTCTGACCAATAGTCGTAATGCGCAATGCGGCGTAGCGAGCCCTCGATGCCGCCCAACACAATCGGCACATCGTTGAAAGCTTCTTTGCAGCGTTGGCTGTACACCAGCGCAGCACGGTCTGGGCGTTTGCCGCCCACGTCGCCCGGCGTGTAGGCGTCGTCGCTGCGAATTTTGCGGTCGGCTGTGTAGCGGTTGATCATCGAATCCATGTTGCCGGCGGTCACGCCAAAAAACAGGTTCGGTTTACCCAAGGCTTTGAAAGGCTCGGCACTTTGCCAATCGGGTTGCGCAATGATGCCGACGCGAAAACCTTGGTTTTCCAACATGCGGCCAATCACCGCCATGCCAAAGCTGGGGTGGTCGACATACGCGTCGCCGGTGACGATGATGATGTCACAGCTGTCCCAACCCAGTTGCGTCATTTCCTCGCGCGACATCGGCAAAAACGGGGCCGTGCCAAAACGGGCCGCCCAGTACTTGCGGTAACTGGTCAGCGGCTTGGCGTTGCGGGGGAAAAGGGAGACGTCGGCGAAGGCATTCATGAAGGGCATAAGTGTAAGAGCTAGGCCCTAACCTTCACTCTGGAGGGGCTATCGCATGTCCGCCACCTCTCAGACTGTATTTTGTTGCGCACGCAACCATCGGTGTAAACACCTAGTTGCGCGCGCAACTATATTGATCATAATATCCCCTGCGTTCTCAACCCAAATTCCTTCAGCGAGATCTTCTTATGTTGTCCATGAAACACTACCTACGTTTTGCATTGGCCGCCAGTTTGGCTGCAATTAGCGCCCTCAGTGGGGCTCAAACCTACCCTAACCGCACGATCGAATGGGTGGTACCTTACGCCCCAGGCGGTGGCACGGACACAGTGGCTCGTTCACTGGGACAAGCCATGGGCACAGTGCTAGGCCAAAGCATGGTCATCGTTAATAAACCGGGTGCTGCAACCAATATCGGCGCTGAGTATGTGGCACGCGCCAAAGCCGATGGCTATGTGCTGATGTCGGCAGATACAGGCACCTTGGCGGCCAATCCCTTCATCTACAGCAAACTCAGCTACAACGTCGAAAAAGACTTCGCCCCGGTCGGCTTGACCGTGCGTTTTCCGATGATCTTGGTCGTCAACCCCAATGTGCCAGCGCATAATTTGAAAGAGCTCATCGTTTGGGCGAAGAGCCAAGCCAATGGCGTGAGCTACGCCACACCAGGCGCAGGTAGCCCCCACCACTTAGCCACCGAGTTGTTCCGCGAAATGGCAGGCGTGAACCTATCGCACATACCCTACCGTGGCGCAGCGCCTGCGGTGCAAGACGTGGTCGCAGGTCAAGTGCCCATGATGTTTGTGGACACGGCCAGCGGTTACCAATTCATCACCTCCGGCAAATTGCGCCCCATCGGCGTTGCCAGCGCCAAGCGCGTGAAGAACTTCGAGAGCATCCCAACGCTCAGTGAACAAGGGTTGAAAAACTTTGAGGCCTATGCATGGCAAGGTTTGGTTGTACCCGCTGGCACCCCAGTTGAAGCCATCAACCTACTGAACAACGCCTTGTTAACCGCCCTCAACACCACGGAAGTCAAAGCACGCTTGCAAGTGCTGGGCCTAGAAGCTATTCCTAGCTCACCCAAACAAATGGGTGAGTACGCAGCCAAAGAGCGCGCCAAGTGGGGTCCCATCATCAAAGCCAGCAACATCAAGGCTGACTAACCGCAAACCAGACATGACGCTACAACTCGACCGGACACTGACGTACCGCCTGCATCAGCTTCATAAACTGACCGACGCAGACAGCCAGTCTATCTACCCAGAGCGAACCGGTTTGTCGATGAGTGACGGGCGATGCCTCACCACAGTCGGCACGTTTGAACCTTTGTCCGTGAAAGAGTTGGCTGAAAAAGCCAACCTGAACAAAGGCCAAGCCAGCCGCGCTGCGCAGGCGTTGGTCGATCAAGGGCTGGTGCTCAAAGCCGACCACCCCGGTGATGGTCGAGGCGTCGTGCTCACGTTGACACCTGCAGGTCGACATGTATTCAAACGCGCCATGCAAATGGTGACCGAACGCAATGAACAAATCTTTGGCTGCTTGAGCGACAAAGAGCAAGCTGCCTTGAGCGCCGTGTTCGACCGTTTGATCGCCCACGCACGCCCTCGCTGACACAGCGCCACTTGGAATCTATACATGCACACCCCCACCACACAAGCCCGGCCTTCCATCTATTACAAATATGAAGTCTTCAAGCCATGGTTGGCTTCGCAACATCCTAAACAAAACCGTCATGCCGTTGTGATCGTCGGCTCAGGCCCTGCAGGCATGGTGACCGCGCTAGAGCTGGCACGCCACGGCGTCGCCAGCGTGGTGCTGTCGTCTGAGTTGCAGTTCTCGCAAGGCAGCCGCGCCATTTGCTTCACACGCCGCTCCATGGAAATCTTGCAACAAGTCGGCGTAGCCGACCGAATGACGGCGGGCGGTTTGCCTTGGCGATTTGGCAATTCGTATTACCGTGGTCAACGGGTGTTTCGCATGGAAGCCCCGCACGATACCGATGACCGATTTTTTCCCATCATCAACGTGCAGCAGCAGTTCATGGAGGAATACTTGCACGATGCGTGCAAAGCCAATCCATTGATCGATTTTCGTTGGGGCAACAAAGTCAACCAAGTTGAACAAAAAGACGGTTATGCCGTGCTTGAAGTCGATACCCCCGAAGGTCTCTACACGCTCGAGAGCAATTGGGTGGTTGCCGCCGACGGTGGCCGCTCGGCCATCCGGACTGCCATGAATTTAGAAATGGAAGGCGCTTCTTACGAAGGTTTTTTCGTGATTGCCGACATCAAGATCGACTTGCCATTGCCCACCGAACGCTTGGCCTATTTCGACCCCGACTGGAACCCCGGCAATACCATCTTGATGCACCGCGAGCCCAATGGCATTTGGCGTGTCGACTACCAATTACCGGATGGCGAAACACCTGAGCAAGCGTTGAAGCCCGAATCATTGAAGGCTCGGATCGATGCCCAATTGGCCATGATCGGCCACGCAGGCGTCAAGTGGGAAATGGACTGGTCTTCGGTGTACTCTGCACGTACCTTGACCTTGCCAGACTTTGTCCACGGCAACGTGATCTTCACCGGTGATGCTGCGCATTTATTGCCCATCTTTGGTGTACGCGGTGCGAACACCGCTTTCCAAGATGCCCAATCTTTGGGCTGGCATTTGGCCTTTGTGGTTAAAGGCCTGGCTGGTCAAAAACTATTGGCCAACCACAGCGCTGAACGCGTGGGGGCTGCACGCGAAATCATTAATGAAGCGGGTAAGAGTACACGCTTCATGACGCCACCTGCAGGTGGTTTTGAGCTGCTGCGCGACGCGGTCTTGTCACTCTCGCTCACACAAGCGTTTGTGCGACCGCTCTACCACTGGCGCACATCGCGTCCGCATGAATACACGCATTCCATGCTCAACAGCATGGGCGATGACAATGGGTTGTTCAAAGCGGGGCCAGCTCACGGGGCCCCTCCTCAAAACGTGCGCTTGGGCGCCAATGACTTTTTGCTGGACCACTTGGGTGGCGGCTTCGATTTGTTGTACTTCACTGATGCCCCTGCAATGCCCGATGCCTTGCAACACACCATTGATGCTGCACGCGCCAGAGGCCTGCCATTGAATGTGATTGCCGTGGGCAGCACTCAAACTGTTGTCGGTGCTGATATCACTTTGCCAGATGCCAATGGTCACTTGCGTGAACGCTATGGCGTCCCTGCGAATGGTGGCGCGTATTTGTTGCGTCCAGATCAACACATTTGCGCGCGCTGGCTCACGCTGGATGCCACGCGTTTACAAGCGGCCCTCAACACGGCATTGCCCCAATAAGGAAATAACCATGACTGAAACCACACGCGCTTTGACCATCCCTGATCTGGAAACGGTGTACGACAGCTTGGCCACCGCCATTGATCAAGCAGGTCAAGAAAAAGCCTCATTATTTTTGGTAAAGCTCGCCTTGCTGAACGCCAATGCCTTAGCCAATGCCGATGTGTTTCAAACACATGTGCAAGCGGCTTTACAAGACCTTTAATTCAAACAGGACACACCATGCTCGTAAAAAAAGTTCATCACGTAGCGTACCGCTGTATCGATGCCAAAGAAACCGTCGAGTGGTATCAAAAGCATCTTGATATGAAATTTGTACTCGCCATCGCCGAAGACGAAGTGCCATCCACCAAAGCCGCTGACCCTTACATGCACATCTTTTTAGATGCGGGAGCTGGCAACATTTTGGCCTTCTTCGAATTGCCCAGCCAACCGCCCATGGACCGGGACCGCAACACCCCAAATTGGGTACAACACTTGGCGTTAGAAGTTGATTCGGTGGATACCTTGATCGCCACCAAGGCGAAGCTCGAAGCCGCTGGCATTGAAGTGGTCGGTCCCACCAACCACACCATCTTCAAGAGCATTTACTTTTTCGATCCCAATGGACACCGCTTGGAGTTAGCAGCCAACACGGGAACGCCAGAGATGATGCGCAAGCTCGACGAAGTCAAATGGGACATGATCAACGAATGGGCGCAAACCAAACGCGCGCCAAAACACGCCGCATGGATGCACGATGGAAGCATGTAACGAAACCCACAACCCAGCGCTTCGCAGCTGGGTCACCTCAGCCAACACCGCAGCTTGTGATTTTCCTATCCAAAATCTGCCCTTTGCGGTGTTTCGTCGCAAGGGTTCAAACGAAGCCTTTCGGGGCGGCGTCGCGATTGGCGATCAAATTCTGGACTTAGCCGCAGCAGTTCAAACAGGTCTGTTCAGCGGTGAAGTTGCGACAGCGATGCAAGCCGGCGCACAAGACAAGCTCAATGCTTTGATGGCCATGGGACCGCAAGCTTGGCACGCTTTGCGTTTGGCGCTTTCACGCGTCCTGCGAGAAGGCGCGACTGAACAAGCCACCTTGCAAACCTGCTTGGTGACACAAGCGCAAGCCGAATACGATGTCCCGGCGCACATTGGTGACTACACCGATTTCTATACCTCGGTTCACCATGCCACCAACATCGGCAAACAGTTTCGCCCAGACAATCCTTTGCTGCCAAACTACAAATGGGTTCCCATTGGTTATCACGGCCGTGCGTCCAGCATTGGGGTCTCGGGCCAAGCCTTCCATCGCCCTATGGGTCAAACCATGGCGCCTGGGACGGCCGAACCTACATTCGGGCCTTGCAAGCGCATGGACATCGAATTAGAACTAGGCATCTTCATCGGCAGCGGGAACGCCTTGGGTGATGCGTTGACCATGGGCGAAGCTGAAGATCATGTATTTGGCATTTGCTTACTCAACGACTGGTCTGCCCGTGACATCCAAGCCTGGGAATACCAGCCATTGGGCCCGTTTTTATCCAAGAATTTTGCGTCCACCATTTCGCCTTGGGTCGTGACATTAGAGGCTCTCGCACCTTATCGGGTGCCGTTCACACGTCCGCCAGAAGATCCACAACCGATGGCGTATTTGGATTCAAAAGTCAACCGTCAACAAGGCGCATTCGATATTCAACTTGAAGTCGGCATTCACACGCCAAAGATGCGCGAAGCGAACCAACCCGCGGCCATTGTGTGCAGCACCAGTTACCGCCATGCTTATTGGACCGTCGCGCAAATGGTGACGCACCACACCGTCAATGGCTGTAACTTGCAAGCGGGTGATTTGTTAGGCAGTGGCACTTTGTCAGGACCGACCTTGGACCAAGCAGGCGCCTTGATTGAACTCACCCAAGGCGGCAAAAATCCCTTGGAATTCGCCAACGGCGAGCAACGCGTTTACCTAGAAGACGGCGATACCGTGGTGCTTCGCGGTTGGTGCGAGAAAACAGGCGCTACACGCATCGGCTTTGGCGAGTGCGTGGGCACAGTGTTGCCTGCTAAACCACGCAAGTCAATCTGACACCCATGCTTCAACCCTTGCGGTGGCGCCCCAAAGGTGCGTCACCGCATGCTGCGTTTGGGCCACATCGCCAGTGGTGAAAAATTTCACAGAGCCAAGCTCGGTTTGGCTGGACAAGTTGCCGGTATCCGCCAAACGACGAGCCAACTCACGCGCTACGGCTTCGGCAGGGTCAAGCAATGTCACACCCTCGCCCGCCACTCGTTGGATGGTATCGCGCAGGAACGGGTAATGCGTACAGCCCAGAACCAACGTGTCGGCCCCCTGCTCTAGCAAAGGCATGATGAACTGGCGCAGCAAGCTTTCAGTCTCTGCACTGTGCAAATCGGCACGCTCAACCTGCTCGACCAAGCCGGGGCAGCCTTGCAGCAAGATGCGTTTGTCTGCGCCATACAGAGCGACCAGTTTGGCCACCGCTGCGCTTTGCACGGTTTGACGCGTGGCCAACACCCCCACCACACCGCTGCGTGTGAGCGCGACAGCGGGTTTGATGGCAGGCTCAATGGCAACCACAGGCAAATGCGTTTGCTCGCGCAAGGTTTTGGCGGCCACCACCGTTGCGGTGTTGCACGCGATGGTGATGCCCTTCACCCCTTGCTCGGCCAGCCAGTTACCCACGGTGAGGGTACGTTGGGTGATGTACGCCTCCGATTGGTCGCCATATGGGGCATGGCCTGAATCAGCCACATAGACCAAGTGCTCGTGTGGCAACGCAGCGCGGATGGCGCGCAAGACGGACAGGCCGCCTACGCCAGAGTCAAATACGCCAATTGAGCCACGTAAGGTATCAGCCAACTTAGACCTCACACGGTAGAACCGCGTATGACCAACGATGTTGGCAACAACTTAGAGTCAGAGATATGACCGTCCAAAATCTCTTGCAGCGAGTCCATGAGGACGCTGCCTGCAGCATCGATCGGCTGGCGAATCGTTGTGAGAGGTGGAAAGCTGTGCGACGCCATATCGATGTCGTCATAACCCACGACACTGACCTGTTTAGGAATCGAAATACCCTGGCCTTTCAGCACGCCCATGGCGTTAATAGCAATCAGGTCACTGGCAGCAAAAATCGCATCAAAGGTCACGCCGCTCTGCAGAAACGTATGCATAGCAGCTTGCGCTTCTTCTGGCGTGAATGGTGACTTAATGTAGAGCTGAGGATCTATCGCTATACCTAGTTTTTCGTGCGCTTGGAGATACCCTTCGTGACGTTTAGCAGCCTCTGGCATATCGGTATCCCCCATGAACACAATCCGACGACGACCTAAACCCATTAAGTGCTCAGTGGCTAATGCACCACCTGACACGTTATCGCTGCCCACACTGCAATACAACTGTCGAGGCAACTGAGCACCCCATACGGCCATCGGCACATGGCGACGAGCTAACTCGTTGAGTTGGTCATGGTGACCCCACTGGCCGATCACGATGATGCCTTTAGCACGCCCCGTGTCGTACAAAGAAGCCATGTCATCCAAATGCTCAGCATCGACACGGGAAAGCAACAAGTCGTAATTGCGATCGGTCAAGGCATCGGCCAAGCTACCTAACATGCCCAAGAAGAACGGATCCGAGATGTGCTGGCGGGTTTTGCGGTCATAGGGAATGACAACACCGATGGTTCGGTTGTCTCCCATGCGTAAACTTTTGGCACTTTGGTTAATGGTGTAGTTGAGCGAGCGTGCCAGTTCAATGATGCGCTGGCGCGTTTCATCATTCGTCAACGAGCTGCCATTCAAAGCGCGTGACACTGTCGATGTCGACACGCCTGCCATACGGGCAATGTCGATCATTTGAATTTTGCGTTTGTCGTTGTCTGAACTAGCCATGTGTTTGGAATTAGGTTTCACCACTTGAATACCTTCCAATCATAGGGTGTCATTTCACCAAAGACATCCAAAGGCTAGCCAACTGGACGAGCGACGCATCATCCGTCACGCTTTGAAGCATGGTTTTAGCTTGTTCGCCTTGATTGGCCTTGAATAAGGCGATTCCGCAGTGCAAGCGTGTTTCAGCCTCACGCTTCAAACCGCCTTTGTTCAAAGCCTTTTGATAAGCCGCAGCAGCATCGCCCCATTGACCTTTGGACAACAAAACATCGCCCAACTGAACCAGCATAGGACCATTGTCAGAAGCAGCGGTAAGCGATTTGAATGATTTGTCATCCTCTGTTGCACGCTGTTGTGCTTGTTGCTTGAGCTTGACATAGGGAACGGCACTGGCCCCTTTATAAAGACCAGCAACTTGGCCTTCATCTAGCATTCTGAGGGCTTCATGTGGCAAACCCGCCTTGATGGCGAATTGCGCCGAATCTAAGTAATCTTCAGCCTCTTCTAGCGTTCCCGTTGCGTCCATCAAGCGTGAAACATCGAGCTGCATCCGTGCACTGATACCTGGCATACGGCCCATGCTGTTCAATAAGTCCGCCCAATAGTCTTTGGATGGAAATCGCGTCACTAACTGCGTCAATGTCCGCGCATAGGCCGCCTCATCCTTGAGTTGTTTTTGGCTGAACGCGTAAATGCGTAACTCAGCCTCTTGCGGTTGGTAATCAGAGACTTTGTAGGCGTCTTGCATTTCTTGCAGCACATCTTTATGCAAGCCTTGCAAGGCCAAAGCTTGTACTTTCATGATGTGCACAGCTTGGCTCTTACCCCCATCTTGCGCATAACGACGTGCCCACTGCACCACTTTGGCGTGGTCTTTGTTGCGCTGGCTCACGCTCACCATGGTCTCTGTCAAGGTCAAACGATCGACCGATGAAAGATCTTTACTCTGCAGCAAATAGTCCAACGAGCTAGAAGCCACATCAAACTTTTGAGCATTCATGGCGGCCACCACAGACAAGCGCTCTAAAAACATTTTCTCGGACTCTGTCAGCTGCTGCGTAGCGCGAGCCTCCTGAATCTTAGTTAACGCTACATCAGGCTGCTTCGATTGAATGGCTTCTTGAGCAGCTTGCAAAAATTTTGCCACCTCGGGACGCATATTGACTTGCGCCAGTGCGTGCAGAGCGATTCCCAAGACACTCAAAGCAAACAATTTTTTCCATGATGTTGACATTAGCGCACTCCTTAAAAAAAAGCCCCCCCTCTAACGAGGAGGGGCAAAAAGTTCCCTTTTGAAGAGACCTTGAAGAAATCAATTCACAAACTGCTCAGACCCCACGATGCCGAGCTTGTTCAAACCCAAACGCTGCGCATTCGCCATCACGGCCGCAACAGCTTCGTATTTGGCTTTGGCATGC
>CANCGU010000010.1 GCA_947377705.1 Comamonadaceae bacterium | reverse complement strand
ACGTTAGTTGCAGAACCTGCTTCCACAACATTGAGTGACTTAATGCCTGTACCGAATGTTGTATCAGTAACAGTGACACCAATGCTAGTGTCTGCAGCCGCGGCAGAACGGCTCAGATTGACAGTCTCAAGACCAGAGTAAGTCGTGCTGCCTGGCAAAGCAAACGCAGCACCAGTTGAATCCACAATGCTCAAAGTGTCTGAACCTGCACCACCAGAGATACTGTCAAACGTGTTCAATGTTGCGCCTGTGCCCAAAATTGCGTTGAAAGTGTCGTTGCCAGATGTACCAGCAACTGAATCCACCCCCGTAGTGAGCGTGAAAGTCGAGCCAGCAGCGCCGCCGACGGCCACAACAGCTGCAGTAGCAGTGTCGATAGCAGCAACAGCAGTAGCCAAGTTAGCAGCAGTCTTAACGCCAGCCAACCATGTCTTAGCAGCTGCATTAGCAGTTGCGCCTGTGTAGCCCAAGATTTCAGCAGGAGTGTCCAAAGCAGCAGAGAAAGATGTAGCAGCAGAAACGCGGCTGTTCACGGTGTCCAAGTCAGTACCTTGTGAACCAGCAGAAACTGCCAATGCCAAGTTAGCAACAGTGATAGCACCAGACTCAACTTTGCCAGCCCAGTACAGCAAGCCAGTAGCTTCTGCATCACGGCCGAACAAGTTTTGGTACACAACGTTCACTTTTTGAGCGCTGGTCAAACCGCTGAATGCAGCAGAGTACTCAGTTTGTTGAGCGAATGTAGCGTACAGGTCAGCAACTGAACCTGTATAAGCTTGCCAGTAAGCCAAGCCCACTGGGTCAGCTGGGCGGCTGAAGAATGTTACGTACGCTTGTTGAATTTGCGCTGTAGTAAGTGCCATTGTTTGATACCTCATTAAAAAAGTTTGACACAAGCATTCACCGCGAATGCCCATGGACGGTTTGACCGTTGGCTAGCCGATTCTCAGCGAGCCATAGTCACAATAGTGTGACCTGGATCACATTTTTGCATGGAATATGCTAATTTAGATAGGAAACTAGCTTACGCCACGGCATTGTTGCAGGGCAACAACACTCAATTCGCATCATAACTCATCTATGACGTCTGGCAAGCGTTTGTTCACCATGCGCAACGCGATGAGCCAAAACAAGGCTGCCATGGCAAATGGGTAGCCTAGGGTGGCGTATTCAGGCTGGGCACCCAGGGTCAGCAGCGACTGGTAGGCCTGCACGATGGGCAGCATGGGGTTGAGCTGAATGAGGTGCTGGGCATAGCCAGGCAGGATGCTGACGGGGTAGACCACGGGGGTAAGCCAGAACCACAGTTGCAAGCCCAAGCCCAGCAGCTGACCAACATCCCTAAAAAACACGTTGACGATGGCCAGCACCAAGCCCAACCCTGAAGCAAACAAGACCAACAGGGCCATGAGTGGCAACAGATGCAGGTAAGCCAGCCAAGAGACCCCGCCAAAGCCGGCCACGATGACCAACAAGAACGTGGCCATGATGAGGTGGTTAATCACGCCACTGGCCATGGTGATGACGGGCAAGCAAAACCAAGGGAAGCTGACTTTTTTAATGAGGTTGGCGTTCTCAATAAAAAGGCCTGTGAAGCGGGAGAGCAGCTCTGCATTCATGTTCCAAGCGATGAGGCCTGCGCAAAGAAAAATGCTGTAGCTGCCCTCGCTTTGCACACCGGGAATCTTGGCTTGCATGAGTTGCGAGAAGACGATGGTGTAAATCAGAATCATCACCGCAGGTTGCAGAAAAGGCCAAGCAAAACCAAACAATGAATTGGCGTAGCGCGTCTGAAACTCGCGCCGCACACTGCCGTAGATGAAGTGCCTGAACCCCCACAACGACTGAACGAACTGACGGACGGCAATGGGAAGGTGGATGGGGTTCATGGTGCTGAGCAGGTGTAGACGTGGATGGCGGCGTCAGTGCCCCGAATGGTCAGGCTGCCTACGGAGGTCAAGTGGTGCTTACGGGTGAGTTCAGCGGTGGCTGGGCCGATGAGCAAAGACAGGCCAAATTTGGCAGCTGCAGCTTCGATGCGAGAGGCGTGGTTGACGCATTCGCCAATGGCGGTGTAGGTGGTGCGAAAGCGTGTGCCCATTTCACCCACCACAGCCTCGCCGCTCTCGATGCCAATGCGCATGTGAATGGGCGGCAAGCCTAGGCTGCGCCTGCGCTGGTTGAGGGCGCCAAAGTCTTGCAGAATTTGTAGCGCGGCATCGATGGCGAGGTCTGCCGAATTTTCACAGCGCAGGGGGGCGCCCCAAAAGGCAAGCAGCCCATCGCCGGTGTATTTGTCTAGGGTTCCGCCATGCGCCAAGACGGGCTGGGTGATGCAGTCCAAGAATTCTTTGGTCAATTCGACCATTTCATCTAGGGCAATGCTGGAGGTTTGGCGCGTGTAGTCGGCCATGTCGGCCACGAGCACAGTGACGCGCTGGGTGCGTGGCACGAGCACTTCAAAGTTGCCGCTGCGGGTGAGCGCATCAAGCACCTGCTTGCCGACATAACGGCCTAGGGTGTGTCGCAAGTTTCGGCTCTGCGTTTGAGAGAGCCACCACTCAAGGGGGACGAGTGTCATGAGCAGGGTGAGCACACCAAGCAGTGGGGCCGCAAGCGAGAACTCATATTGGCGAATGACCCATTGGTAAGCGACAACCAACCACAACACGCCAATACCTAAGAGGTAAGCGGTGCTGGTGAGCGCCCCACGACGCAACACCACCCACACAGCCAGCGCAAAGAAAATGCCGCAAAAAACAAACAGCATGGGAGCGCCATCACGCGGCAAGGGCAAGGTGCCTTGCTGAAGGTCTAACAGGCCAGACATGGCCGCCGCGTGCACCATCAGGCCCGCGGTGAGCGGGGCGAGCGGCGTGCTCACGCGGTCACCAAGGCTAAGCGAGGATGAGCCGATGAGCACGTAGCGCCCTTTGATGAAGTCAGCAGGTAGCCTCCCCTGCAGCACGTCAGCCGCCGAGACCACGGTGTACGACGACTGCGTGTAGCTGTAGGGAATGCGCCAAGTGTCACGGGCGTAAAACTCAGGGACTGTGGGGCTCACATCGGTGACGCTCGATGGCGTTTGACAGCGTAACAACGCATCAGACAACCCGACATAGCGATGGTTTTCATAGGCGGTGAGCGTGGGCAGACGCCTTAAGACGCCATCGGTGTCAGGCACAAAGCCCACGTTGCCCGCGCAAGGGGTGTCCGAAAACATGGGATGGTTGGCAATGTAGCCAAACGCAGGTAAGTAGTTGACCGCCTTCTGGCCTGCGGGGTCTTGTTGGCCGCTGCTGAGCTGGCCTTCTTGCAAGGCTTCGTTGCGGTCTTTGGTGTAGTCCAGCACTTGGGCTTTGGTCACAGGCAGGTGTGCCAGCAGCAAGACCAAGCGCTCGTCACCTATGGGGTCGCTACGTTTTGGAAAGACGATATCAAGGGCAATTTTGCGCACGCCATGATCGATCATGAGAATTTCAATCAGATCGGCCACTTTGGCGCGTGGCCAAGGCCATGGGCCAATTTCTTGCATGGCGCGCTCGTCAATATCAACAACGGCCAAGCGATCATCAGGCGTCTGCGTGGCGTGCAGGCGAACAAAGATATCGCGGAGGCCTTCGTCAAAGCGAACCACATAGGCAGGCTGAAACGCCTGCAGCAGCATGACCAGTACAAAGGCCAGGGCTGCACATGCAGCGCGCCATCCTCTTTGCCAGTTGTTTGTCACCTGAGGCCTGACTTATTGCAATCCGCGGGCGCGGGCTACTTGGCGGTAGACGTCCAAGGTTTCTTGGGCGCATCGGTCCCAGCTGAAGGTGCGCGCACGCGCGTGGCCCAGCTGGCCCATGCGTTCAGCCATTTGCGAGTCTTCTAACAACAGCGCAAGGCTGTCACTCATGCTGCCCACGTCGTCCGGGTCAACCATCAGACCGGCCTCGCCCACCACCTCAGGCAACGAGGTGGCGTTGGACGTGAGAACGGGCACGCCTGCCGCCATGGCTTCGAGGGCGGGCAGGCCAAAGCCTTCATAGCGAGAGGGGTAGCAAAAGGCGGCGGCGCCAGCGTAGAGGGCAGGCATTTGCGCATCATCCACGTAGCCGAGGAAACGCAGCTCACCATCGTTGACCAAGGCTTGGGCCTCGCCCATGAGGTCGTCGTATTTCCAGCCTTTCATACCAGCAACAACCAAGGGGAAGCGCTGACGCAGCGGCTTGGGCAACTTGGCATAGGCGGTGAACAAGGTTGTGAGGTTTTTACGGGGCTCTAATGTGCCGACCGTCAGAACATAGCCTTTGGGTATAAGCCCAAGCCCCGCCAGCGGATTGACGAGTGCGGCATGTTCAATCGGTTTAAAACTTGGATTGGCGGCCAAGTAGGTGACGGTGATTTTTTCGTCCGGCACACCGAACCAACGCTGCAACGACAACTTGGCATCTTGTGAAATGACGAGGATGTGATCGGCGCGCTCAATGGCCGATGGCATGCCTTGCTCCATCAAGTGAACGCGCTCTTTGGGGTGTGTTTCAGGGTGGTCAAAGCACGACATGTCGCAAACGGTCAGCACCAGCGGACCGTCAAACTTCATGGGCAAGTAATTGGGCTCGTGGTAGATCGCGCCGCGCAACCCGTGGCGGGTTTGGTAGCGAAACATGAGCTCTTCAACGAGTCGCTTGGTGGCTCTTGGGTTGGGCAAGGCCTTGAGGGCGAGCTGGCGAAGCCAGGGTGAATGAGTCGGTCCAGCCGAAGGGGCTTGTATGTAGCCCTTCACGACCTTCATGCCGTAGGCCATGTGCAGATCAACCGCGTCAAGCCGGTGCATGGCGGTGAATAAGTTATGGATGTACTGACCAATGCCAGTCCAAGGCGCCAACAGGGGCGTTGCGTTGACGAGAATTTTCATAAAAGAATCGATGTATTTATCAGGTATCCCACAGGAATGGCTAGGCCGACACCGATGCAGTTACTCAACAAGTCATAGTAGCAAAAGCCTGTACCAAAGTATTTGTCCCAAACCTCTTTGAGAAGTCCGATAAACAAGGTTAAGACCAGGGCAACGCCAACGGGCACAACCACACCTGCGATGAGGTAAATCAGGAAACTACAAACCACATGTTGTTGCTTGTCTCGCTGGACCAGCAGAGCGGACATCCAAGGTATGAGGTTAGTGAGCATTTTCATCGTACTTACCCAGCTGACTGGCGAGTTGCAATTCTTCTGGTTTGCGCACGATCAAGCGCTGGTAGTCGCGCTCGATGATGCCCCGCTCAATCAGGGATTTCATGGATCGCGAAACTGTCTCGCGGCTGGTGTTGATCATGATGGCCAACTGCTGCTGTGTTGGAACGTCGTTGATTACAGACAAGCCCCCCGGGGCGATCACCGTGAGGTGATTGAGCATCGCACACACGCGCCGGCTAACGCTGGGCATGGCCAAGATGATGCGCTGAAAAGCGCTGTGTCTGACAGTATTGGCGAGCTTTTTGAGCACCCGCTCAACCACCAAGGGCTGATGGTGAAACAGGTCGAGCGCCTCACCTCGGCGCAACGCCAAGAGCTTTGACTTGGAGGTGGCGACGACAGAGGCGTTTCTTGGCAAACCATCAATGACCGAGAGCTCGCCAAAGTAGTCGCCCGGTTTGAGGAAGCTGATGCCAATCTCTTGACCGTCTTCGGTCGAATCGATCACCTGAAGTCGCCCCATCAACAAGAAGTAAAGGTGCGCACCACGCTCGCCCTTGTGAATGACGCACTCTTGCTTTTCAAGTGTTTTGAATTCAGCACTCAGTGCAATTTGCCGGAGCGCACGCTCGTCCAAACCTTCGAACAGCGACAAGCGGCTGACGGCGTTGAGCACCTCATCCGAAGCGGTGACGGGCGCGGGGCTCACGCGCAACCTTATTCGCGAGCGACGCGAACCATGTCCGCGTCCACCATCATCAAAATGAGTTGCTCAAGACTGGTGCTGGCTTTCCAGCCCAACTGTTTTTGGGCCTTGCCGGGGTTGCCGAGCAAGACATCCACTTCAGCCGGACGGTAGAACTTGGGATCAATGACCACGTAATCTTCGTAGTTCAAACCAACATGCGAGAAAGCAATGCGGCACATGTCACGCACGGTGGTGGTGACGCCCGTGGCGATCACATAGTCGTCAGCCACGTCTTGCTGGAGCATGAGCCACATGGCATCTACGTAGTCGCCGGCAAAACCCCAATCGCGTTTGGCGTCAATATTGCCGAGGCGCAATTCTTTTTGCTTGCCCAACTTGATGCGTGCAACCGCGTCGGTGACTTTGCGAGTGACGAACTCAATACCACGCAATGGAGATTCATGGTTAAACAAAATACCGCTTGAAGCATGCATGCCAAAGCTTTCGCGATAGTTGACCGTCATCCAGTGACCAAAAAGCTTGGCCACGCCGTAGGGGCTGCGCGGATAAAAGGGCGTTGATTCGCTTTGCATGGGCTCTTGGATGAGGCCAAACATTTCACTGGTCGAGGCCTGATAAAAGCGCGCATCTTTGTTAACCATGCGCACAGCTTCGAGCATGTTGACAACACCCGTTCCAGTGACGTTCGAGGTGAGGATGGGCTGGTCCCATGAGGAGCCCACAAAACTTTGAGCGCCCAAGTTGTAAACCTCTTGGGCCTGCGAAGTTTCCATGCAACGCACGAGACTCGAAAGATCGGTTAAGTCAGAGGGCAGCAGTGTGACTTGGTTTTCAATACCCAGGTAGCGCAGACGCCACAACGTGTCGGTGGATCGACGCGCATGCACCCCAAATACCGAATATCCTTTATCAAGCAAGTGCTTGGCCAAATAGGCACCATCTTGCCCTGTCACGCCTGTGATCAGTGCTGATTTATTTTTCAAGTTGATGCTCCCAGTGTTCATAGATTTGCAAAAGCGTTTCGTCCAGATCGACGACCGGCGTCCATCCGGTGGCATCCATCAATTTAGCGTTACTTCCAACCATGCGGCTTTGTTCTGCCGGCCGCCAGCGGGGAGCATCAACCTCGATGGCAATGTCAACGCCTGAGATCTTGATCAACCGCCGTACAAGATCGCTCAATAGGTACTCTTGGGAGGAACATATATTATAAACATTTGCATTAATACCGTTCTCAAAAAGCATATCGTAGGCACGCACAACATCACGTACATCTAGAAAATCTCGTGTGACCTCGATGTTCCCAACGAACAATGTTTTTAGGCTTTCTGAGTGACGCATGCCAGCAATCTGTTTCGCAAAGTCTGAAAGCGCAAAGCGCTCCGATTGGCCTGGCCCAATATGGTTGAAGGGGCGCGCAACGATGACCTCGAATCCACCCGTCTGACTCCATTGGTAGCACAGCGCCTCGGCGGCAGCCTTACTCACGGCGTAGGGATTACGGGGCGCGAGTGGCAACGTCTCTTTCACAGGCAACAGGCTAGTCGGGACAAGCCCATACGCGTCCCCTGAGCTCACATAAATGAAGCGCCCTGAAAAGCCCACATCACGTAAGCATTCCAGCAGATTGAGCGTGCCCAGAAAGTTAACCTGATAGGTGCGTAAGGGGTCAGCCACCGCATCAGGCACAAAACTTATGCCTGCGAGGTGAATGACCTCGTTCAACTCGGTGTTGGATAGGGCTTGGCGCAGCGCCGCTTTGTCGCCAATGTCGATGCTGGCACCCGCCAGCTCGGACAAGCCAATCGCCGAAGGCCAAGCTTTCATGCAAAGGCTGCCAACAAACCCTTTGTCTCCTGTCACCAGTCGAGTTTTGGGTGAATTCATACGCATAAGATTTCCTCAAGTAACTGCTGAGCACTGGCTTGCCAGTTCAGTCTTTTCATACCCCTGCTGACAGGGGCGACTTCAAAATCAATGTCCTGCAACCAAGTGTGCAATTGCCTCGCCATTTCTTGCGCATCTTGTGCAGCAAAGTAACTGGCAAAAGATCCGGCCAATTCACGAAAGACGGGTATGTCACGCGCAAGTATGGGTAAACCATGCTGGGCGGCTTCGATGAGTGGCAAACCGAACCCTTCTGCTTCAGAGGCCATCAATAGCCCCTTGCAGTTGATGTATAGGTGCTGCAAGCTGGCGTCATCGATGGCCTCAAACCAAAATAGGTGCTGGCCCAAACGCGGATGTGTCTTGATGCGTTCAAACAGTGGCTCCATATTCCAACCACGCTTGCCAACAATGACCAAGGACGTTTTGCTGCCTTGCTCCCACAGTTGATCGAAGGCGTCCAAGGCCGATGCATGACCTTTGCGGGGCTCTACAGTGCCCACCATCAAAACGGCATTCGTTGCGTCCATCAGCTGCGCAACATCCTCCGCTGGCTCGCCCGATGGCAAGGCATCCGTCCCTAGATCTGCACCGAGGTGGAAGTGCGAAATTTCAGGCAACGTACCCTCTTCGGTGTGAGCGCACCACCATAAGCGCAGTTCGTCAGCGACAGCGCGCGAAATACAAATCACGCGATCTGACTGCCGGCGCAAAGAGCGCGCCCATCCATCGAAAGCTTGCGGCGTACCAGGGTAGGCCCAATTCGGGTACAGAAGCGGGATGATGTCGTAAACGACATAGCAGACACGCACGCCCGACAAGCGCCATTTCGCAAGGAGTGATTCCGCCTGAGGAAAAAGGTGGGCTGTCAGGTCTAACCCCACAAAGATATCGCCCATATCAACCTGGACCTGGTCAGCCAATCGACTGACTTCATGATCTTGGGCAAGATTGGCCATGTAGGTACGTTCGTAGCAGTAGCAAGCTTGACTTTCGTCGAATCGAACCAGAGAAACAACATATCCATCAGGTGGACTGGACAACCAGTTACGGACGATGTTGCGCACAACACGTTGAATGCCGGTGCCAGTGTCATGTGAAGCAATTTGTGTGACGTCAACGAGCAGCTGTCGTGTCCCCTGCTGGTTGGCAATATCGAATCGTTGGGGGTATTGACGGTCGGCATCAAATCCACGAATGATCGCCTGCAGTCGTTCAGAGGTACGCACCCAAGAACGCGACTGCAACCAAGCCTGTTGCGCAGCATAGAGGGGTGATTCATGGTGCACGGTCGATATCTGGGCGAGCACCCCCTGGGCAACATCTGCAGGCGCCATACCGTTGAGTGCGTAGGTACAACTGGAGAGGTCAGAAAATATGTGCTGAGGACTGACCAGCACCGGCTTGTGCGTAGCCAACCCAATGGTGACCGCACCACTTGCACTTTCCCGAGTAGGACCATAAACAAAGAGCTGTACATCAGCAACGGCCAAGGTGCGCATGGCTTCTTGTATGGGTAAGAAGTCTGTGATCCACACAATGTCTGCACTCACCCCCAACGCGTCAGCAATGTCTCGACATGTCTGCAACATCTGCCGAGATGCCTCATCGATCACAGCAGTCACTGCTAACAACTTCACACGTTTGCCACTCACTTGAGCGATCAGCGGCATGCTCTTGATCACGGTGTCGACGCCTTTATGCGGCCACAAAATGCCAAAGCAGCCCAACACCCAATCGTCTTGTGCAAGCCCGAGGTCTTGACGCGCATTCGCAGAGACTGGCTCATTGAAGGCGGGCACAGAGAGTGGCAAGTACATCACGTTATGTGACAGGCCTAAGCCCAACATGCAGTTCACATCGTCGACCTTGTGAACAAGGATGAGGTCTAACTCACGCAGCGCGTGCACCGCACGACGCCCTAACCTGCCCTCACGCACCATGGGCAAGGTGGAGTGCAGCTCTAGCATGACCTGAACGCCCATAGAGTGAATACGGCTAAGGGCCATGCACACGTCATCTGTCAGCAAAAACAAACTCTGTTGGTGCTGAATAAATAAGAGGTCTAGGTCACCAGCTTTGGCCTGTTCTAGTAGCGTTTGAAGCAAGTCAAGAAGGCTTTCTTGTTGACCAATCTTCCATTTGGGCACGTACATTTCCTGAGCAGGGTCTGGCGTAGTCCTAGCATCGCAATACACACGAAGATCAAACAGGGTGTCCCAGTCTTTCAATAAATCATGGGCGTACTCGGCAATGCCGCATGTGGTGCGCCAAGGGCTAATGACAGCCACTTTTTTTCGGCGAGATGCGAGGACGGGCGACACGTTCAGTAACTGGCGCGCCACAGACTCAACAGACAAAGCACTCTGGCGCCAGTTGTAATGCGCACCGACCCATTGGGCCGCTTTGTTTTGACGCTCGCTGTGACCAAGGTCACCCGACAAAACCAAATGCCTGACGGAGGCCATTTTGTGCATCAGTGATTGAACGTCGGGCTCTAACCAATAAGCTTCACCTTGATTGACATGACTGCGGGAGGGTGCGCAGTAGTAGGGGACGAGATCCGCAAACCCTAGTGAAGCAAAGTCAGCCTGCCCACTTCCAGCCGTCGTGATCAATGGTGTCCCCATCGCTAACGCACGAGCGGCAGGTAGCCCAAAGCCTTCGCCACGCGAAGGCAAGACCATGACATCTGCCGTTTGATAAAGGGCGTCCATTTGCGACTCGTCGAGCTCGCTGATGTCGACGATGACCGTGGGCGGGTTTTGATGGAGGGCACGCCAAGTGCTGACTTGGCGCGCCATATCGTGGTGTGGATTTGCGAAAGTCTTGATGTACAGCTCAACGGCATCGTTACCAGAGAAAGTGCGCCCATAGGCCTCAAGCAAAACGTCAACGCCCTTGCGCTCAAATGCAGAAGACACATGCAAATACCGAAAGGCCTTGGAATTCGAAATTTTGAGGGTTGCAGGCCGATCGAATGCAGGGACTTGCACACCCATTGGCACAACAAAAATAGGTTTGTCGCATCCAGAAAATCTAAGTGCACGACGTACAAATTGGCTAGCAACCAGCACACCATCCACACTTGAATTCAGCAGGGCAACGATGTCGTTGGGTACAAAAGACTCCTCCCAGAAGAACAAGGTCAACCGCAAATCAGCGGCCTCTGCATCTTGCATGGGAGGGTAGTGGTGAACCAAGGAAATGACTCGCGCGCCCATTGGGGCAGACTGCTGGGTCATCCGCGAGAGGGCGCGCGACTGGTCGGTACGGGAATCAAGTTCAGGCATATATTTTTGGCCATGCCAAGGCACAAACTGAAGTTGCCTTCGACTCAATTGATCGAGCTCGACAGCGAGTGATCGATTCACTTCAGCGAGGCTGTAGTGACCCTCTAAGTGCCCAGTGATTCGCCACCAAAAATTCGCCTCGCCAGAGGATGCCGAAGACAAGAGCATCGGCGCTTGCGCCTCTCGTGGATAGGAAAATTCATGCCAATACATGAACGCGTCTGGCTGACGCGTTTCGTTGAGGTGCGTCATGGACGCGCGAGAGAACGCGTCAACAGCAAGCGCTTGTGATGGCCGGGAAGACGTAACGTTAGTTACTTTTTTTTTTAGCGCCTTCAAGGCTTTGATTACCAAACGAAGAGGCCGCGTGAGTTGCCAAGAACGACTGTGAAGGACTGAATCTAGGTGCAACTGAACCGCTTGATGCGCGTGAAGCTGATCTTCTGCGACCTTTAGCTCGTTTTCACTTCTCGCAAAAGCCAAGCGCAATCTTTCTTGCTCAGCGGGGACGAACTCGTCAAACACGTTGGGTGGAACCTGAAAGTGTTCGCTCAACGCCATTTGCTCTGCTGCCAAGTAGTAGCGGTTCAAACCGTCAAACCATACGAACTGATAGCCCGCGGAAGTGAGCAGCGGCTCCCATCCGAGCTCTAACTCTCGCGAATTAGGTTTGGTGGCTTCGATGACCACCACCCACGGTCGCCATCGCTTGAAGTCCATCCCCTGCAAAACAGCAGCCTCAAACCCCTCCACATCCACCTTCAAGAAATGAATGTGTTCAGGTGCGTACGTCGTCAAAATTGCATCAAGTCGACGAACGGGCACGCGACACGCCCGCACGACACCACCCGCAGCGCGTCGGGCCTCAGCCACTTCTAAAGAGGCCGTTGCGAGCCCACGCACATCGGAGTCATAAAGGTCGAGTTCACCCTCAGCATTGCCCGCTGCAAGTTGCAAATTGATGTCTCGCAACCGAACTCGCTGAAGTTCTTCAAAATGCTCTTGCAGTGGCTCAATGTTGATGCCCGACCAGCCACGATCGTAAAAAGCTTTGGTCACCGAGTCGTGACTGGGATGATTTGCCCCGACATCGACATAGAACCCTTGTTTGACGTGTTTGAGTGCGCGCCACAGTAAAACATCTTCGCGGTTTTGCGCATGGGAAATAAAAGTCATATTTCTCTGATTCCTATCACTGGCTCAGCCCACGATAAGCCCTCAAAAGGGGTCTTATCTATGTTGACGACCTTGAAAACCAAGGCCAGGTCTTTCCACTCATAGTTAACGCCCAAGTGCGACCCTTCATCAACAAGCGCTGTTTGGACAGAGTACGAGCCCTCGCCTAGGTTGACGGGAAACTCCATCAAAAATTGATACCGCGCCCCGGTCTTGGCAGGTGAAATGACCTGCTGCGTGAGCCATGTATTAGTGCCATACATCACCTGCCCTAGGCGGTTTTTAATGCCATAGCCGAGCACCAGACTCGGCAACTCTTGGTTGACTTGAACCACGACTTCCAGCCGAGCGCGACCACCGACCGACAGCTCATCAATGGGCTCCCCCATCTCATTCAACAACTTCACGGACGCGACGACCGCCTCGAATGAGCCTGAGCGCGTTGTGACCATTCCATTTTCAATTTGTGTTTGATCAATGGCGTTGGTGGTCTCTGGGGATAGCAACGCGTTGTAGTAATCCATCACAAACTCAGGTGGACCATCTTTAACGACTTCCCCATCTGCAAGCAAAATGGCTCGATCACAGATCGCTTGTATCGCATTGCGATCATGGCTCACGATCAAGAGCGTGGTCCCCAATTTGGCGAACGCACGAATCCGATCAAAGCTCTTATGCTGAAAGTAGGCATCCCCTACAGATAAGGCCTCATCCACAATCAAAATGTCAGGCCGCACACAGGTCGCCACAGCAAATGCGAGCCGAACCTGCATGCCACTGGAGTACACCCGAACGGGCATGTGCATGTACTCGCCGATTTCTGCAAATGCTTCAATTTCAGGCATGAGCTGCCACATCGTCTGCGCGCTCACGCCCATCAACTGCCCAGCCATGACAGCATTTTGTTGCCCTGTAAAGTCTGGGTGAAAACCCATCCCCAACTCCAGCAGCGCTGCGACCTTGCCTTGAATATCAATGCGGCCACTTGTGCAGCGACTTGTTCCCGCAATCAGCTTCAGGAGGGTACTTTTGCCCGCACCATTTAAACCAACGAGGGCAACAACCTCTCCGGCCTTAATTTCAAAGCTAACATCTTGCAAAACCCACCGAAGTTGATGCCTAGCCCGTGCAAAGGGCCACAACCATTCGGCCAAGCGCGCCCACCGACTCGGATATTGTCGATAAGCCTTGCTGACTTGGCTGACCCTAATGCTTCCCATGAATTTCTTTCTTCATCACTGAGCCAACCGGCTGTACTACCGTACACATTAATGATCCCAGGTTTTGCGATAGCTGAGCTGAATTGTTTTGGCTTCGTATTCGAATATTTTGATATTTTCGAAATTGCGTTGGTGTCTTGCCTCAAGAGACCAAAGCTCTGTGCGCGTCTGTGGCCACACGATCGCAGCGATCGCCGTGGACATGAATTGCTGCCGTGACTCATCGATAAACCCAGGCGAGTAGGCGCTAGCGCTTCGCCAAGATTGGCCATCCCAACCCAGTTTTGCAAAGAGGCGTTCATCACTGAATCGGCCTATCGCTTTCACGAGGTTAAAGCCAAGCCGAGTTCCGTCTTTGTTTCCGCCTGGTCGATTGGCACTCCCCTTGTCCTTCGACAACTGACCATAGGCTTCAAAGCGAGCGCCGACCCATTCGCGGGCGATCGTGACTTGTAGGTCCAAGGGTTGCGAGGACATGCTTTCAAAGGCTGGATACTCTATTTGAGTAACGCCTATTCCGAAAATAGCATCCCATCCTTGAATTGGTTGAAGATTGGGACGCAAATTCAAACGCAACTTCGCATGACGTTGAAAAGGAACCCCTCCCAAATTGGCCTGCCCGAGTCCAGCACCCCACTCAAGCCGGCCAAGACTGAGTTCTTGTCGTTTCGCGACATCTAGCCCCAGCGTCAGGATGTTGAGATTCTTAACACGATCATTTTCTCTGAGCTGCATGCTCATTTGCGCCTGAACCCCATCCGCAGAGGTGGCAGACTTGACGACCCCATTCATCTGCGTGTAGTCATCTGCCGTTTGTCCAAATTGAGGCAGCAGCTGGACCGACATGAGCCCGCTTACTGTCGGGATATCAAGGCCAAGACTCTTCACGCCTTGGTTAATGTTGCTTGAGTGCCCTCGCGTGATTTCGAATTCCACTTCGTTTTGTGACTTGGCAGCTACGCAACCGTGGGTACGCTCTCGCCGAATAACCTCCACCAAAGTAGCGGGGGGACTGAAGCGAGTCTCAATCTCTTCCCACATCTCATTGGCTTTCGCAACTTCACCAAGCTGGCAATAAATCAGGCTCAAGTCCATGTAGGCGCCTGCGTTATTGGGATTCAACTTGATGGCTTGCTCCATCAGTATTTGTGCGCGATAAAGCTCATTGTTGGCCATCCATTCCAACCCTTGAACATAGAGGTCCTCGCCCGGTGGCGTTCCAACATCTTGAGCAGCGACATGAGATGTGATGAAACAAGGGGCTAGGCCCGCCACGACGAGGCCGCAGCCCGTCAAACGTTGCATCAAACCCCACAACCCATCTACAATCATGCTCATGAATTTAAGCTCACTCACACGCTCAAAAATAAAGCGCATCTTTGGCTTTGCGCTTGGAATAATGCTTGCCTTCCAGGTCCACTCGGAGTCTTCCTCAGTAGAAATTGGTCGTGTATTACAAGTAGTTGGGCAGGCATTTGTGGGGGGCCAGTTAGCCAGAAAGGGCGCGCCCGTATATGAGGGTGCGCAGCTTTCAACGGGAGCTGACGGATACTTATACATTCAGACAATTGATAACGGTTTTCTAATTCTACGTCCAAGCACTAACGCTAACGTCCCACTTTATCGAGTAGACAGCAAGTCTCCTGAAGCAAGTCGTTTTAAATTCGATCTTAAAAATGGTGTAGCGCGAAGCATTTCGGGTAATGCCGTCGCACCAGCTCGCAGCAATTTTCGATTTAACACGCCCGTTGCAGCGATTGGTGTTCTCGGCACTGATTTCACGGTTTCCACAGATGCCGAAAGTTCGAAGATCAGCGTCTCCAGTGGTGGCGTCGTGGTCAGTGGCTTAGGGCCTGGCTGCAGCTCGGAGAGCTTGGGGCCCTGCAATGTCATGACAGGGCAGCGCCTGTTAGCCAATCAAGCAGGTGTCATGCTCGAAGTTAAAAGGGGCGTTATGACGCCCCAAACAGTTAAGGATGTGACCCAAAGCCCTGACACGGTCGCCCCACCTCGTGTAGACGAACCCTCAAAAAAGGCAGGGGATGCACCACTGACAGAGAATAAATTGAATGCGGAGAAAGTAGCCATGCTGCAAGATGCTCGCTTCTCTGCTCTGAACTCACCTCAAGCCATCATGTGGGGGCGCTGGCAAGCCATTGCAAATGAACCCGTAGATATGAATTTGGTTGATGCGCTAGGTCAAGGCAAGCTGGTTGGCCTTTCAAGCTATTTCGCAGTGCTCAAATCGAACAACGCGCAATGGCTAATGCCGCAAGAAGTACAAGTCGACTTCCGACTCAGCGACTACCGCGCACAAATTGTTCAATTGGCAAACCTCTCCGCGCAAGCTGCTACGGTTGAAAATGGTCAACTCCAGGTGAACTTTGCCAAACAATCGTTTAATACATCGTTCGATCTTGTCTCTAACGGCGCAAAAACCAATCTTTACGCAACAGGTGTCGTGGGTCGCGATGGCTCTCTGTCTAATTCGAGCCAATTCGCCACGGGCAGCAATATGTCGATTCAGGGCGGGCTGGCAAACTCAATTGGACAAACAGGGCAGCTCGCTGGGTACGTATTCCAAAGCCGCCTTGATTCCTCTCGCATCGCCAGTGGCGTCACCCTTTGGATGCATTAAATTTCTTAATAAGCGTTGCGGTGCACAAATCCTTTGAATATCGTCAAAAAGATGATTCTTAAATCGAACCATAAGGACATGTTTTCAATATAGAAGAGATCTAACTCGACGCGTCGCTCCATTTTTTCGAGCCTATCTATTTCGCCTCTGAACCCATTAACTTGGGCCCACCCCGTGATGCCTGGTTTGACTTTGTGGCGCAACATATAGCGGGGGACGAGTTGCTTATAGTGTTCGTTATGCGCGACGGCATGAGGTCTTGGGCCTACGATTGACATCTTGCCTTGTAAAACATTGACGAACTGAGGCAGTTCATCCAAGCTTGTTCTACGTAAAAATCCGCCTAGTCGCGTGACCCTCTGGTCGTTTTGCTTTGCTTGAATAACTTCTCCGTTGACGGATTCATGCAACACCATCGTCCGAAATTTGTAGACATTGATCAGTTTTCCATTCCAGCCATGCCTGATCTGCTTAAACAAAACGGGGCCACCCATCGTCAGCTTGATAGCTAACGCGATGCACAACATCAGCGGACTGATGAGGATAAGAATCAAGGTGGCTAATATTTTGTCTTCTAGCGCTTTGACAAAACCACTCATGCCAGACAAAGTAGAGGCTGAGATGTCAAGCATTGGAATACCAAGCCTCTCACTCATGCCATGATTCATCAGCCGAAGTGAAAACCAATCGGGGATCAAACGAATATTCGCAGTGCTGTGTCCTAAAGCCTCAAGTGCGACCTTGACGTTGTGTTCATCACTCAAGGGAAGACATAGCCACACCTCTTGAGGAGCCTCAGCTTCAGTCTTAGACAAGAAGTCAGCAAGCGCTTCGGGCAATATTTGCCCCAACACACGAAAGCCGCTAAAAGCAGAAGCCTCGATGACGCGTAGGACCTCATCACTGGTAGGCCCCTTTCCCACAATAAGCAAGGTTCGATAGTTATAGCCTTGTGCCCGCAACAAGTGCAAACTGTAGTAAGCAAGCAATCGCAGAATACTCAAGCAGCAAAACACACCGCTGCCAAAGATTAAAAACCATACCCGTGACACCTCCGTCGTCGACTTGCTCAGAAACAGAACAACCACTTCAACCAGCAAGATAGCAACCCAAACTTTTGACAACGCCCATAGCATCGTCAATACATTGCTGAGTCGCCATGATCGATAGAGTCGATCAAATTGAAACGCCATCAACACCGAAGGTGCGGCGACCAATAGTTGGTAGGTTGTAGGCATCTGATGGGGCCACAAATACACCCCTAAGTAACTCCCATAAGCGATGACAGCGACAACGTTGATAACGAACACATCGGCGACTAATGCAAGGTAAGCGACCCAAGGCGATGAAAGCCTTAAGCGCGCGCGTGAAGAAAATATTTTCGAGTGAGTGCTCATATGAATGCGCGAGCCTCGAAGTTAGCGAGGCGCTTGGCCTATTGTGAATATATCGAACTGTTTGTTTACAAACGCAGTGAACTCCTGCCTAAAGCGCTCATTGGCAAACCTTTTTGCATTATCTCGACATGCAGTTCCGCTGATTTTTATTTTCTCAAACGTATGGATAGCCTCAATGATCGATTCTGTTGTTTGCTCTTTGAAAAACACGGCTGTTGGACTCTCGGCATTAAGACCACGCAGAGTCTCTAGCGCGCCACCTTTAGCAAAAGCAATCACCGGAGTGCCACATGCTTGCGCTTCCAGCGGTGCAATTCCAAAATCTTCTTCTGCGGCAAACACAAAAGCTTTCGCATTTTGGAGGTGCTTTTTCAATACATCGCCAGGTTGATAGCCCAACATTTCGACATTTTTTGCAGCAACCGCAAGGCAACGCTCCCAATCAGGTCCGTCTCCGATAACGATTAACTTTTTATCGGGCATCTTCGCAAACGCTTCAACAATGAGAGGGATTTTTTTGTAGGGCACCATGCGGGAGGCGGTGACATAAAAGTCTTGCTTGATTTCCTGGGGCTCAAAACTTTCTGTATCAACAGGTGGGTAAATCACAACAGAGTTTCGACGGTAGGCCTTATCAATTCGCCGAGCGATGAAGCGGGAGATCGCAATGAAATGATCTACGCCATTGGATGTTCTTACATCCCACAATCGGATCCGATGAAGCAGCCAGCGCGTGATCCAACTTTTAACCCCTGTGCTAAGCCCCGCTTCTCTAAGGTACTGATGCTGTAAATCCCATGCATAACGTATCGGGGTGTAACACAGGCAAATATGTAATTGATCTGGAGAAACCAAAACGCCCTTTGCAACCGCATGTGAGCTAGAGATGATCAAATCATAGGAGGACAGATCAAGTTGCTCAATCGCGAGCGGCATCAGAGGTAAATATTGTCGGTACTTAGTTTTGGCGAAGGGCAGTTTCTGAATGAACGTGGTGGTGACTGAACGATTTTTTAAAAAAGCGCGATCTTTGACTGGAACAAAGTCAACCGTGCTAAAAACATCGGCATCCGGATAACAAATGAGCATTTGCTCAAGAACGCGCTCAGCACCTGCGTAAGTGACAAGCCAGTCATGAACGATAGCGACTCTCAATTCCGAATGGCTCCAGCGTTAACTCGCCCATAGTTATCTTCGACTCGCACAATGTCATCCTCACCCAAGTAAGTGCCCGATTGAACTTCGATCATTTCGAGAGGCGTGTCACCTGTATTTGATAACCTATGCAGTTCACCCACAGGAATGTATGTTGATTGATTCTGCGTTAATGTGAAGCACTTGTCGCCACAGGTGATCTCGGCAATACCACGCACCACAATCCAATGCTCTGCTCTGTGCGCATGTTTTTGAAGGCTAAGGCTAGCCCCTGGATTGACCAAGATGCGTTTGACCTTGAAGTTGTCGGCCTCCTCTAAGGAGTCATACCAGCCCCAAGGTCGCTGCACTTTGCGATGCAGCATGTGTTCAAAACGTTTGCCATGCGCCTCAAGGTGTTGAACCACCTTTTTGACCTCTTGACTGGATTCGCGGTTCGCCACCAACACCGCATCAGGCGTTTCGACAACCACCAAGTCGTGCACACCCACAAGGGAGACGAGGCGAGAAGATGCAAAAACAAGGGAGTTTTCTGTGTTGACCACCAGCGTGTCGCCCTGCATCACGTTGCCTGCAGCATCCTTATCTGCCGTTAACCAAACCGACTCCCAAGCTCCCAAGTCATTCCACCCCGCATCCAAAGGAACCATTCGCACACCAAACTCGCTTCCAGCACATTTCTCCATCACGGCATAGTCAATTGACTCGCTCGGAATTTGCGCAAACAGCTCTTTGGACGGACGTACAAATCTTTGGTCAATGACGCGCGCCTGCCAAGCAAGATCGGTGGCCTTTTTAATATCGGCGCGGAACATGTCTAAAAGTTGCAGCCACTTACTGGCTTTGACAACAAAAATACCGCTATTCCACGCATGATCACCACCTTCCATGTAAAGCTTTGCCAACTCAAGGTTAGGTTTTTCGGTGAAAGCTTCCACCACATACTCACCGTGCTGGCCGATATCATTCGCCACACGTTTGATATAGCCAAAACCTGTTTCTGGTCTTGTCGGTTTGACCCCCATGGTGAGGATGTCACCGTTTTGCGCAGCCGAAAGACATTGCCGCAAGGACTCGAGAAAGGCCTGATCGTTCTTGATCGTTTGATCTGCAGGCATTACCACCAATAACGAATCCTCACCGCCCTCCACCGCTTGCAAAGCGGCCAAAGTCAGTGCGGGTGCTGTGTTGCGACCTTCAGGCTCTAACAAAAAGACAGCCTCACCGCAATCTAATTCCCTGAACTGCTCAAGCGCAAGAAATCGGTGCTCCTCGTTTGTCACAATCAGCGGCCTTAGAAGATGAAATTCAGGACTTTCGATCGGGAAAATTCGGCGTAACGTTTGCTGAAACAGGCTTTCTGAGCCAGAAAGCACAAGGAATTGCTTCGGGAAGCCCGCACGAGAAAGTGGCCACAACCGGGAGCCTGACCCCCCACATAGCACGACAGGTGTTACTTTCATTGAGACACTTTGTATAACGATAGGCTGTATTTTCTCATAACGCATATGGTTAATATGTGCGCCGTTTGATCAACCAATCCAATTAATTTTCTTTACTGATTGCCTACCAATACATGAGAAGTTAAAGTGTCTCACGATCGTCCAACTTTTTGATTGAGAGCAGCAATATGACCAAGAAAAACCCCTTTGACCCCTTAGCCGTTTCTGACAATGTGAAGGAACAAGCGCAGCAAATATGGCTTGCTGGTCTTGGTGCTTTTGCGAAGGCACAAGAAGATGGGTCGAAGGCCTTTGAAAAACTAGTCAGCGACGGCATCACCATGCAACGCAAGGTACACACCACCGCCGAAGAGAAGTTGGCTGAGGCAACGCAAAAAGCCACGCAAGCCGCTCACACCTTGAGCGAACGCGCGACAGGCCAATGGGGCAAGCTAGAAGGTATTTTTGAAGACCGCGTGGCCAAGGCGCTGCATAGCTTGGGGCTGCCATCGGCCGCTGAGATGACAGCACTGCACGCACGCGTAGCAGCACTTGAGGCGCAGCTGGGAACCAAGCCCAAAGCTGCGGCAAAGAAAGCGCCTGCTAAGAAAACGACCAAGAAATAATTGGGCTCTGACCCCAATTAAGTACCATGGCAAAGAAAGCGCCACGCCGCACCGCTGAGCGAATTTTGGAGGTCACGCTAGACCTCTTTAATCGCTTTGGCGAGCCCAATGTGTCAACCACATTGATTTCTAGCGAGCTCAACATCAGCCCCGGCAATCTGTACTACCACTACCCCGCCAAGGAGGAGTTGGTCACCGCGCTTTACAACCGCTACGAAACCGCGCTGCACGAGCTGCTAGAGGCCGCGCCTGGCGTACACGATGTGGAAGACGCTTGGTTCTTCATGCACACGCTGTTCGAGTTGGTGTGGCAATACCGCTTTTTGTACCGCGACTTGAATGACTTACTCAGCAAAAACCGTCGGCTTGAAACACACATCAAGGATGCGCTACTGCACAAAACAACGGCGTTTCGCACCTTGCTGGACAGCCTTGCCCACGAAGGGGCTCTGGCGATGACCGTGAGCGAACGTGAAGCCACGGCTACGCACATGGTGGTGATGTTGACATGGTGGCTGAGCTACGAATATGTGCGCAACCCCCGTCATGCCCTAGAGCCTGAAAGCGCACAAGCTTCGCTGCTACGTGGTGCCAAGCATGTGCTGAGTTTGCTGGTGCCTTATGCAGAACCCCCTCACAAAGAACACTTGGGCTCGTTGCTGTCAGCTTACTGAGTTTTATCTCAGCGAAGCCTCAACGAGCTTGACCCAATAGCCCGCCCCCAAGGGAATCAATCGGTCATTGAAATCGTAGTTGGGGTTGTGCAGCGTACACGGCCCTTCACCATGCCCCATTTCGCGGTGTACGCCATCACCGTTGCCAATGAAGCAATACGCACCGGGTTTGGCTTGGAGCATGTATGAAAAATCTTCCGCACCCATTGTGGGTTCTTGTGCCACGACGTTGTCAGCCCCCACGAGTCCGGCCATCACGTCGCGTGCAAAGGCGCTTTCTGCAGGGTGGTTGATGGTGGGCGGATAGTTGCGTTCAAACTCAAACGTGCAAGTGGCGCCAAAGGCTGCGCTGGTGTGCTGCGCAATGTCACGCATGCGTTGCTCGATCATGTCGAGCACGTCGATGCTGAAGGTGCGGACGGTACCTTGCAACTCGCAGTGATCAGGCACCACGTTGGTGGCCTCACCGGCATGAATCATGGTGACAGACACCACGCCAGCGTCGACCGGCTTTTTGTTGCGGCTGATGATGGTTTGAAAAGCTTGCACCATTTGGCAAGCGATCACCACGGGGTCGATGCCGTTGTGCGGCAACGCGGCGTGGCAACCCTTGCCATGAATGGTAATTTTGAATTCGTTGCTCGAGGCCATCACAGGCCCAGCGCTGAGTGCGAACTGACCTTCTTTGAGGCCTGGCCAGTTGTGCATGCCATACACGGCCTGCATGGGAAATTTTTCAAACAAACCATCGCGCATCATTTCGCGAGCGCCACCGCCCCCCTCTTCTGCGGGTTGGAAGATGAAGTACACCGTGCCATCAAAGTCTTGATGTTTCGACAAATATTGCGCCGCAGCCAAAAGCATCGCCACATGGCCGTCATGGCCGCAGGCGTGCATCTTGCCAGCGTGTTGGCTGGCGTGCGCGAATTGGTTGAACTCTTGCATAGGCAAGGCGTCCATGTCCGCGCGCAAACCGATGGCACGTTCACTGGTGCCACATTTCAAAATACCCACCACACCGGTTTTGCCCATGCCGCGATGGATGGGAATGCCCCACTCGGTCAGCTTCTGCGCCACCAGATCGGCGGTGCGAATTTCTTCAAAGCACAGCTCTGGGTGGGCATGAATGTCGCGGCGAATGGCCGCGATGGAGGAAGCTTGCTTGGTGAGGGATTCAAGGACTTTCATGGCTCTGAGTCTAGCCGTTGCTCCGCCCTTCTGTCATGAGGGGCTATCCCAGATCAATACAAATTACGCGAGGGCCACACGGGCGTGGGGTGGTCTAAGCGCTGCTTGGCGATTTCTAGCAAGCCATCAAAAATGAGCGAATCCACCAACTCAAACTGTACCGACATGCTGGGGGCCATCTTCCAGCCTGCACCGCCAGTCATGTAGCAAGCGGGTTCGGCACCGCAGTGCTGGCGAACGTGCTGCACCATGCGTTCCACCGCACCCGCGATGGCATAGGTGCCACCACTGGTGAGTGCGTCGCTGGTGTTGGTGGGAAATTCGCACACCTCGCCGGTGGGCACACGCAAACCAGCCGTGCCCGACTCCAACGCGCGAAGCATGATGCCGTGACCGGGCAAGATGAGACCGCCTAAAAACTTACCGCTGGCGTCAATGGCTTCCACCGTGACCGCGGTGCCCACCATGACGACCACCATAGGTTTGGGGGCAGCCCCTTGGGTCTGCGCGAGCATGCGGGCGTGGGCACCAATCATCGCAACCCAACGGTCTGCCCCTAGACGCGTGGGGTGGTCGTAGCCGTTGGTCATGCCAGCTTCCGCAGCAGAGGACACGGCCCAGTGTGGCGTGATGTCCCACAACTCCATTTGCTCTTCGACGCGACGGCGAATGGCTTCGCCCGCCACGATGCAGCCCAACATGTGCGTGGGCTCAGGCAGCTCGCGCCAGTCTTCGTCGGCCAAGCGGTCAATGTTTTCTAAAAATACCGCGCCATGGCCCAGCAGAGCGGCACCAGGTGAGGGTCTGTCGTACATCCCCCACTTGAGGCGTGTGTTGCCAACATCGAGTGCAAGAAATGTCATAAATGAATCAGTTTTGGCGCCATGGCAAGCCGCGCATGCGCCAACCACCTTGGGTGCCACGGTGGCCGGCTGCGTCAACATCGCCCTCGAAGCCTTCAAGGATGTTGTAGGCCTCCAAGCCCAGCTCTGTGGCACGTTTGGCCGCCGCGATGGAACGCACGCCACTGCGGCACAAAAGCACAATTTTTTTACCCTTCGCAGCGGCGCGCACGGCTTCGTCAAATGCGGGGTTCATGGCCATGTCTGGCCATTGCTTCCAAGCCACGCCGATTGCACCTGGGACAAAACCCACCCAAGCCAGTTCAGCATCAGAGCGCACATCCACCATCACAGCGGCGCCAGACTGCATCCAGTCATTCGCAGTTTCAGGTGAGATATCGCCTGCGTAACCCAGCTCGTTGTTGCTCATAGTCATAAAGCGAAAAAAGTTGGTACTCAGTATAGAAGCGGCTCGTCCCCAAGGAGACAAATTCGAAGCGATATGCCGACGCTTCGGGGGAAAACCCTTGTCAATAAAACGCCAGTGAGGATAAGAATCGCGATTCCCATTCATGTCTTTGACAAAAACTAGGAGACCTCCCCATGACAGATAGCAAAAAAACAACTGCTCGCCGTAACGTATTGAAGGGCGCAGCAGTTGCCGCGGGTGCGGTTGCCGCACCGATGGTTGCCAAGGCGCAAACCGGCCCGATCAACATGCGTTGGCAAAGCACTTGGCCTGCCAAAGACATCTTCCACGAGTACGCCCTCGACTACGCCAAAAAAGTCAACGACATGACGGGCGGCGATTTGAAGATCGAAGTGCTGCCCGCCGGTTCTGTGGTGCCCGCTTTTGGTTTGTTGGAAGCCGTGTCTAAAGGCACGTTGGACGGCGGTCATGGTGTGTTGGGCTACCACTACGGCAAGCAAAACGCTTTGGCCTTGTGGAACTCAGGTCCTGCTTTCGGCATGGACGCCAACATGGTTTTGGCCTGGCACAAATACGGCGGCGGCGCTGAGTTGCTGGCCAAGTTGTACGCCTCTATCGGTGGCAACGTGCAGTCGTTCTTGTACGGCCCCATGTTCACGCAACCTCTGGGCTGGTTCAAAAAGCCAATCACCAAAACATCTGACTTCAAAGGCTTGAAGTTCCGCACCAACGGTTTGGCCATTGACTTGTTCACCACCATGGGCGCTGCGGTCAACGCATTGCCCGGTGGCGAAATTGTGCCAGCGATGGACCGTGGTTTGCTGGATGGCGCTGAGTTCAACAACGCCACATCAGACCGCATCTTGGGCTTCCCAGATGTGTCTAAGGTGTGCATGTTGCAAAGCTACCACCAAAGCGCTGAGACCTTCGAGATCATGTTCAACAAGAACAAGTACGACGCTCTGCCCGCGAAGATGAAGTCTGTGATTGCCATCGCGACAGAGGCTGCCTCAGCTGACATGTCTTGGAAGTCTGTGGACCGCTACTCCAAAGACTATGCGGAGTTGCAAACCAAAGACAAAGTCAAGTTCTACAAAACACCTGACTCCATCTTGCAAGACCAGCTCAAAATTTGGTCTGAAATCTTGGAGAAAAAATCTGCCGAGAACCCCATGTTCAAAGAGATCGTGGCGTCACAAAAGGCTTTCGCCCAGCGTGCAGTGAAGTGGGAGCAAGACACAGTGGTCAACCGTCGCATGGCGGTGAACCACTTCTTCGGCGCGAAGAAAGCCTAAGTTAAATTTTTAGCTAGGTTGATCCTTGGGACTGAATTCTGTGCATCACAGGACTTCAGTCCCTTTACTTTTAAGAACGATATGAACACACTGAAACTGCTACACACCGCAGACAACATCAGTACATGGGTGGGCAAAGCCTTCGCATGGCTGATCGTTGTGCTGATGGTGATGGTGATGGGCGAAGTTTTCAAGCGCTACGCCTTGAACGCCCCCACGGCTTGGATTTTCGAAGCGAGCAACATGCTGTACGGCACCGCCTTCATGATGTGCGGCGCTTACACACTGAGCCAAGACGGCCATGTACGTGGCGACTTTTTTTACGGCAGCGCCAAGCCCCGCACACAAGCATCGCTTGACTTTGTGCTTTACATCCTGTTCTTCATTCCTGGCGTGATCGCCTTGACATGGGCCGGCTGGACGTACGCCGGCGACGCCATCTCAATTCGCGAAATGACCAACAGCGCTGATGCGATTCCCCTCTACCCCTTCAAGGCCGTCATCCCGCTCACAGGGTTCATCGTCTTGATGCAGGGCCTGGCCGAAATCGTGCGTTGCGTGGTGTGCCTGAAAACAGGTGAATGGCCCGCACGCTTGAAAGATGCCAATGAAATTGACGTGGTCGAGCAGCAACTGTCGGCCAGTATTTACGTGGACGAAGACGCCAAACGCGACGCCATTGAGCGCGCCAAACACATTGATGAAGAGGCCCATCAGCGCGGTGGCCACGCGATGGGAGAAAACAAATGAGCGATCCAGCACTCGGACTCACCATGCTCTGTCTGATCATCGTGGTGATCATGATGGGCTTTCCCACAGCGTTCACGCTGATGGGCTTGGGCATGGCTTTTGGCTTTACCGC
>CANCGU010000009.1 GCA_947377705.1 Comamonadaceae bacterium | reverse complement strand
AACTGCTCCACATTGCCGAGGTGCAGTGACTTCATGCGCAAAATCACACCAGCCAAGGATGAACGCAGAATTTCGGGGTCTGTGAAACGCGAACGTCCGTTGAAGTCCACCTCGTCGTACAAGCGAATGCAAATGCCGTTGGCCACACGGCCGCAACGGCCTGCGCGTTGGTTGGCTGCGGCTTGGCTGATGGGTTCGACCATCAACTGCTCCACCTTGCTGCGCCAGCTGTAGCGTTTGACGCGGGCCGTGCCGGCGTCAATCACATAGCGAATGCCGGGCACGGTGAGCGAGGTTTCGGCCACGTTGGTGGCCAGCACAATGCGTCGTCCTCCGCGTGTGTCAAACACACGGTCTTGCTCGGCCGTCGACAGCCTTGCGAACAGCGGCAGCACCTCTGCGCTGCGCATCACGGGCGAGTGGCTCAGGTGTGCACGCAGGTGGTCGGCTGCTTCGCGAATTTCGCGCTCACCCGGCAAGAACACCAAAATATCGCCTTGCTGCGAGGGGTTGCTCCACAGCTCGTCCACGCCATCGGCAATGGCGTTGTTCAGGTCGTAGTCACGCTTCTCTTCAAACGGGCGGTAGCGCATTTCCACAGGGAAGGTGCGGCCCGAGACCATCAACACAGGCGCTGGCCCCTTGGCTGACGCAAAGTGCTGCGCAAAGCGGTCCGCATCAATCGTGGCTGAGGTGACGATGATTTTCAGGTCGGGCCTGCGCGGCAAGATTTCGCGCAAGTAGCCCAGCAGGAAGTCGATGTTCAGGCTGCGCTCGTGGGCCTCGTCAATGATGATGGTGTCGTAGGCTTTGAGCAGCGGGTCGTTTTGCGTCTCGGCCAGCAAAATGCCATCGGTCATCAGCTTGACCGAGGCGTCTTTGCTCAGGCGGTCTTGAAAACGCACCTTGAAACCCACCACATCGCCCAGCGGGGTTTTGAGTTCTTCGGCAATGCGCTTGGCCACCGAGCTGGCGGCAATGCGGCGCGGCTGGGTGTGGCCAATGATCTGTTTGCGCTGGCCGGGTTTGGGGTTAGCCCCCAACTCACGTCCTTGCCCACGGCCCAAGGCCAGTGCCATTTTGGGCAGCTGTGTGGTTTTGCCTGAGCCCGTTTCGCCACACACAATGATCACTTGGTTCGCCTGCATGGCGGCCATGATTTCCTCGCGCCTGACCGAGACGGGCAGCGATTCTGGAAATTCAATCGTGAGCGGAACAGACGGGGAGCTTGAGGTGGACAAAACAAACACTAACTTGGGTGACAATCCGCAATTATCCCAGCCCGGCTTCGACCGCAGGCGCCCACCCACCTACCCGCCACAAACCAACCGCCATGTCCGCTGTTTTTGACTTCACCTTTGTGCCTTGGTTCCGCTCGGTTGCGCCGTACATCCACATGCACCGCGGCAAAACCTTTGTCGTGGGCATCGCCGGCGAGGCCATTGCCGCAGGCAAGCTGCCCAATTTGGCGCAAGACTTGGCGCTGATTCAAAGCATGGGCGTGCGCATTGTGTTGGTACACGGCTTTCGCCCACAGGTGAACGAACAGCTCGCCGCCAAAGGCCATGTGCCCCAATATTCACACGGCATGCGCATCACCGACAGCGTGTCGCTAGACTGCGCCCAAGAAGCTGCAGGCCAGCTGCGCTTTGAGATTGAAGCGGCCTTCAGCCAAGCCCTGCCCAACACGCCCATGGCGGGCGCGACTGTGCGGGTGATTTCGGGCAACTTCATCACCGCACGCCCTGTGGGCATCTTGGACGGGGTGGACTTTCAGCACTCAGGTCTGGTGCGCAAAGTGGATGTGGCCGGCATTACGCAAACCCTCGCAGCGGGCTCGATGGTGTTGATCTCGCCCTTTGGTTTCTCACCCACCGGCGAAGCCTTCAATCTGACCATGGAAGAAGTGGCCACCTCGGTCGCCACCGCGCTGCAAGCCGATAAGCTGATTTTTGTCACCGAAACCCCGGGCATCCGCATCCATCCCTCGGAGCCCGAAGGCGAAGACAACCCCATCGACACCGAATTGCCCTTGGACGCAGCCAAACAGCTGCTGGCCACCCTGCCCGCCACCACCGACCCCTCCGACATCGCCTTTTACTTGCAGCACTGCGTGAAAGCCTGCGAAACGGGCGTGGAACGTAGCCATATCTTGCCGTTCGCGGTGGATGGCTCGCTGTTGCTAGAGGTCTACATGCATGACGGCATCGGCACCATGGTGGTGGACGAAAAGTTGGAAAGCCTGCGCGAAGCCACGCACGAGGACGTGGGCGGTATCTTGCAGCTCATTGAGCCGTTTGAAAAAGATGGCTCGCTGGTCAAGCGTGACCGCAATGAGATTGAGCGCGATGTGGGCCAATACACCGTGATTGAGCATGATGGTGTGATCTTTGCCTGCGCAGCGTTGTACCCCTACCCCGAAGCCAAAACGGCTGAGATGGCCGCCCTCACCGTGTCACCGCAATCGCAAGGCCAAGGCGATGGCGAAAAGGTGCTCAAACGCATCGAACAACGCGCGCGCAACAAAGGCCTCAAGAGCATTTTTGTGCTGACCACGCGCACCAAGCATTGGTTCTTGAAGCGCGGCTTCGTGCAGGTCGACCCTGACTGGCTGCCCGAGGCCCGCAAGCGCAAGTACAACTGGGACCGCAAGAGCTTGGTCCTCGTGAAGAACTTATAACTGCGCGTCTGGCGCTTGCGCGGGGCGCAGCGCCAGCACCGTGGTGGCCAAGGCGACCGCACACAAGACGACAAACGCCACAAATGACCAGTTGGCAATTGAGCCACCCAAGAACGTCCAATCCACCTTCACACAATCGCCGCTGCCTTTGAAAATCATAGGAATGGCGCGTTGCAGTGGGAAGGTTTCGATCATGCCGTAAAAGTCGCGGCCACACGAAGCGAACTCAGGCGGGTACCACTGCAACCAGCTTTGACGCGCCGCCACATAAGCACCACCACCGGCCAGCATCGTGAGCAAGGCGCCGATACCCAACGCGGCTGGACGAGAGGACAACAAAGCCCCAAGCAAGGCCACGCCAGCCATCAGCACCATGACATAGCGTTGCACGATGCACATGGGGCACGGCTCTAAGCCCACCACATGCTGCAAATACATGCCAAACGACAACAAGCCAGCGCAGACCAGCAAGATGAACAGCCAAACGCGGCGGGGGTGATGCAAAAGTTTTACAAGCAAAACAGTCTCCAAGAGAACGAGATTCGATTGTCGCTGTGAAACAATCTAGTGCGCTGTTTATCAGCTAAAAAACAAGAGACCCGCATGCCTTTACGCACACCACACCTCGCCGATACGCCCCGTTTACAGAAGTTCGTCACCCAAATGGACGATTTGCTCAAAGGCACCCAAGACGAAGCCGCCATTTTGGCCACAGGCCAAACGCTGCTGGCAGAGCTGATTGCACACGACGACTGGCTGGCCGACGACTACGCCCAGCCCAACCCCGAGCGCTACCAGCAATACCTGCTCTATGCCGACCCCGATGACCGTTTTTCGGTGGTGAGCTTTGTGTGGGGCCCGGGCCAAGCCACCCCCATTCACAACCATACCGTGTGGGGCTTGATTGGCATGTTGCGCGGCGCGGAGTTGTGCCAACCTTTTGCCAAAAACGCACAAGGCCAGTGGCTGGCAAGCGCCGAGCAAACACGCCTTGAAGCTGGTCATGTGGAAGCGGTATCGCCCACCATCGGCGATGTACACCGTGTGTGGAATGCCTTGGCCGATCAACCCTCCATCAGCATCCATGTCTATGGCGCCAACATTGGCAAGGTGAGCCGCCATGTGTTCCATGAAGACGGTACGGTGAAAGAATTTATCTCTGGCTACAGCAACGCCAAGTTGGAAGCGCCGCTTGAGTTCCCCCTCGCTGCTTACGCTCAAATTCGTGAAACCCTGTTGCAACGCCAAGAAATCGCCATCCTCGATGTGCGCGAGGAAGACCCGTTTGCCCAGTGCCACCCACTGTTCGCCGCCAACCTACCACTAGGCCGCATGGAGGCCGATGCGTGGACGCGCATCCCGCGCCTAGACACCTTCATCGTGGTCTACGACAACGGCGAGGGCATCGCCCTGTCCGCTGCACGCACCTTGAAACGCATGGGCTACACGCACGTGCATGTGCTGAGTGGTGGTTTGAAAGGCTGGCAAGATGCTGGCGGTGAAGTGTTCCGCGATGTCAACGTGCCCAGCAAATCGTTTGGTGAGTTGGTCGAGTCCAAGCGCCACACGCCTTCGTTGTCGGCCCAAGAAGTCAAAGCCCTCATCGATGCAAAAGCCAATGTGGTGGTGATGGACGCCCGCCGTTTTGACGAGTACCAAACCATGAGCATCCCCAGCGGCATCAGCGTGCCCGGGGCTGAGCTGGTGTTGCGCGCACGCGCCCTCGCGCCCAACGCGACCACGCGCATCATCGTCAACTGCGCGGGCCGCACGCGCAGCATCATTGGCACGCAGTCGCTCATCAACGCAGGTATTCCCAACCCCGTGAGCGCCTTGCGCAACGGCACGATTGGCTGGACCTTGGCAGGCCAAGAGCTGGTCAAAGGTGCAGACCGCCGCTTCCCCGTGGTGGACGACGCCACCCGCCAACAAGCCGCCGCCACCGCCACGTCTGTGGCCTACCGCGCAGGCGTCAAGCGCGTGCGCATGGACGAGTTGCAAACCTGGTTGGCTGACAACTCACGCACCACATATTTCTTTGATGTGCGCACGCCAGAAGAATACGCAGCAGGCCATGTGGCTGGTGCACGCAGCGCCCCCGGCGGTCAACTGGTGCAAGAGACCGACCACCAAGCCGCCGTGCGCGGCGCACGTTTGGTGCTGTGCGACGACGATGGCGTGCGCGCCAACATGTCGGCCTCGTGGCTGGCCCAAATGGGCTGGGAGGTCTATGTGCTGCAAGGCTTAACGGCGGAGAGTTTCAACACCACCGACATCGCACCGTTGCGCTTGCCCGAGCCGCAAGGCAAAGTTACTGCCGTGAACGCAACCCAAGTCAAAACGTGGCAGGCCGACCGCAACAGCCACACCGTGGTGCTGGACTTCAGCACCAGCGCACAGTTCATCCAAGGCCACATCCACAACGCTTGGTGGGTTTTGCGCACACAACTTGCCGAGTCGCTCAAGAAGGCGCACAAAGGCTATCGCTATGTGCTGACCTGCCAAAACGGCAGCGTCTCGCGCTACGCTGTAGCTGAGGTGCAAGCCTTGGTCAAAGCGGGCGTAGACGTGGTGTGGCTCGAAGGCGGCAATGTGGCATGGGCCGCCGCGGGTAACAAACTGCAAACGGGCGACCACCAAATGGCCGTCGAACGCGTGGACCGTTACCGCCGTCCCTACGAGGGCACCAACAACCCCGTGGAGGCCATGCAAGGCTACCTCGATTGGGAGTATGGCTTGGTGGAACAACTCGCACGCGATGGCACGCACCATTTCAAGGTCATCTAAACATTGCTACAGTCTTGCCCTAATTTCAACCCACATTCATAGAAGCACATCACCATGTCACGCACCGTTCACTGCATCAAACTCGGCACCGAAGCAGAGGGCCTTGATTTGCCACCGTACCCAGGCGAGCTGGGCAAGCGCATTTATGAAAGCATCAGCAAACAAGCGTGGGCCGAGTGGATCAAGCAACAAACCATGCTGGTCAACGAAAACCGTTTGAACTTGGCTGACCTGCGCGCCCGCGAATACCTCAAGCGTCAAATGGAAAAACATTTCTTTGGCGAAGGCGCTGACGCGGTGCAAGGCTACGTGCCCCCAAGCCCTTAAGCCCGCCGCGTGGTTCGTCCGCAAGAAGCGCGTTCATGGCACGGCTGCAACAGCTGGTGCCACACCCAAGCCAGCTTTGACGAGCTGGCTTTTCTACGTCTGTGGCACGACTGGGCGATGGATAGCGCACGCCCCACACACTTGCATGTGGTGGCGCACACCACGCAGCCCTTGCAATCGGATGCGCTGCTCAACACGGCGGCTACCCACCCCGACCTATGGCCCCTCGCCCAACAACTGGCCGAGCAATGCTGGGGCTTGTTGCCCGGCATACACCGCTTGCGTTTTGCGCTGAATGCAAGCCATAGCCCAAGCGATCAACCTTCTCACGCTCCCGATGCTGGGTTGATGCTGACCCTTTGCGTGGGCACACATGACGACTGGCCAGAGTTTGCAGACCTGCTGAGCGCCCACACCACCGGCCCTTGCCAAACACCGGCGGATACCGCTGCGTTGCATGAGCGCACCGTGACCGTCATTGGCGCAGGCATTGCAGGGGCAGGCACCGCACGCGCACTGGCCGAGCGCGGCTGGCAAGTCACCGTACTTGATGCGGGCGCCGAACCTGCCGCCGGTGCATCAGGCCTGCCCGTGGGCGTAGTGGCCCCGCACACCTCGCATGACGACAGCGGCGTGTCACGCCTCTCCCGTGCAGGCTTGCGCCTCATGACGCACACCATGCGCGGGCTACTGACCGAGGGCGTTGAATGGGGCAGCACCGGCGTGCGCGAACGCCGCTTGCCCGGCAAAACACGACGCGGTGGCGTGCCGCTGAGCTGGCTGGCAGAACACGCCCACACCGCCAACGACTGGACACGCCAAGCACCACCGCCCGCCCCCGACGATGCGTATTGGCATCCACGCGGTGCGTGGCTGCGGCCCGCGCTCTTGGTGCGTGCCCTGCTGAACCATCCAAACATTCGTTGGCAAGGCAACGCGAGGGCGGATGCGTTGACGTGCGTCACAAGCAACAAGGCAGCTTCGGCTTGGCAAGTGCTGCAAGGCAAGCAGGTGCTCGCCCAATCCGCACGCGTGGTGTTGGCTGCTGGCCCCGGTTCTGCCGCGCTGATCGCCACCGCAACGCTTGACGGCAGCAGCCCGCGCATCAACCCACTGCGCGGCCAAGTGTCTTGGGGCTTGATGGCCGATGTGCCTCATGTGGCTGACGGTTCGCCCATGCCCGCCACACCCGTCAACGGCAATGGCAGCTTTGTGCACAACATCGCGTCAACCCATGGGCCTGCTTGGTACACGGGTGCCACCTACGACCGCATCCACAGCGATGCGCGTTTGCTAGACGCAGACCATGCCGAAAACTTAGAACGCTTGCAGGCTTTAGAACCAGACACTGCGGCTGCACTCGCGCCCTTGTTTGCCACCGTAGGCACGGCCACCCCACGCGTGCACGGCTGGGCCAGTGTGCGCTGCGGCGTGCACGACCGCTTGCCCATGACGGGCCACGTCCCTAACGCGCCCAAGGGCTTGTACATGAACACGGCCATGGGCTCGCGCGGTTTGACGCTGGGTTTGCTCTGCGGCGAATTGTTGGCCGCGCAGTGGCATGGCGAGCCGCTGCCCATCGAAGCACGGTTGGCTAAATTTTTAGAGGCCACACGCTTCAAGCCTAAAGCTTGAACACACACGCACATGACCCAAGCCTCACACAACACGACCACGCACAACCACGCAGCAGACCTGCAAGCCCCCGCAGCCGTGAGCATGGCTGAAGCTTTTTGGTTTTGGCTCAAGCTCGGTTTCATCAGCTTTGGCGGGCCTGCGGGGCAAATCGCCATCTTGCACCAAGAGTTGGTGGAGCGCCGCCGTTGGCTGTCAGAGCGCCGCTTTTTGCACGCGCTCAACTACTGCATGGTGTTGCCCGGCCCTGAAGCGCAGCAGCTGGTCACTTACATCGGTTGGCTCATGCACAAGCGCTGGGGCGGCGTGGTGGCGGGTGCTTTGTTTGTGTTGCCATCGTTGGCTATCCTCATTGCGCTGTCGTGGGTTTACATCGCTTTTGGCGATGTGCCTTGGGTGGCGGGTTTGTTCTTTGGCATCAAGCCCGCGGTCACGGCCATCGTGGTGCAAGCGGCGCATCGCATTGGTTCGCGTGCTTTGAAGAACCACGTGCTGTGGGCCATCGCTGCTGCATCGTTTACTGCCATCTTTGCGCTTGATCTGCCCTTCCCGATCATCGTGGCGGCTGCAGCGGCGGTGGGTTATCTGGGTGGCCGCGTGTCGCCCAACACCTTTCAAACGGGCGGTGGGAATGGCGCGTCCAACAAGTCGTACGGGCCTGCTTTGATTGACGACCACACGCCAACACCGGCGCACGCTCAGTTCAGCTTCGCAGGTCTGGCGCAAGTGCTGTGCGCGGGCGCCGTGTTGTGGGGAGTACCCATGGGCGTGCTTTACGCAGTGTTTGGTTGGGAACACAGCTTCACGCAAATGGGTTGGTTCTTTACCAAAGCGGCCTTGCTCACATTTGGCGGGGCGTACGCCGTGTTGCCCTATGTGTACCAAGGTGCGGTCAGCCAGTTTGGCTGGGTCACGACGACACAAATGATGGACGGTTTGGCGTTGGGCGAAACCACGCCCGGCCCGCTCATCATGGTGGTGGCCTTTGTGGCGTTCATCGGCGGCTACGTCAAAGCCCTGCTCGGTCCTGAGAGCATGTTTGCCGCAGGGGCACTGGCCGCGTGCTTGGTGACGTGGTTCACATTTTTGCCCTCGTTCATCTTCATCTTGGCGGGCGGCCCGCTGGTAGAGAGCACACACCACAACCTCAAGTTCACCGCCCCGCTCACCGCCATCACCGCCGCCGTGGTCGGGGTGATCCTGAACCTTGCCTTATTTTTTGGCTACCACTTGTTATGGCCCCAGGGCTTTGCAGGTGCGTTTGAGGTGCGCTCGGCCTTGATTGCCGTGGGTGCTGCCTTGGCGCTGTTCAAATACAAACGCAGCGTCATGCAAGTCATTGGCTTGTGCGCCTTGATTGGCTTGGCCGTCAAACTGTTGCAGCTCTAAGAAATAGCCATGCACACCCTAAATCAACTGCGCAGCGGTGAACTCCAAGGCCTTCAGCGCTTGCAACTGCGCTGCGGCTTGACCGACTTTCCACGCGAAATTTTTGAGCTGGCCGACTCGTTGGAAATCTTAGATTTATCTGGCAACCAGCTGAATGCGCTGCCCGAGGACTTGCCACGCCTGCACCAGCTGCGCGTGATTTTTTGCTCCGACAACCTATTCACCGAACTGCCCGAAGTGCTGGGCCAATGCCAGCAGCTGCGCATGGTGGGGTTCAAAGCCAATCGCATTGCGCAAGCGTCGCCCAAAGCATTGCCACCACTGCTGCGCTGGCTCATCTTGACGGACAACGCGCTCACCGCATTGCCCGCTGAAATAGGGCAATGTGCGCAGCTGCAAAAGCTCATGCTGGCAGGCAATCAGCTAAGCGCATTGCCGCCAGAACTGGCGAACTGCGCAGGCTTAGAGCTGCTGCGCGTTTCGGCGAACCAACTGACGGAGTTCCCTGAGTGGCTGCTGCAACTGCCCCGTCTCACGTGGTTGGCGTTTGCTGGCAACCCGTTTACACAAGCGCTTGAAACACAAGCCTTGGCCAATACCCCCACACCGAGCATTGCATGGTCACGCTTGCAACTGCAACACCAGCTGGGCGAAGGTGCTTCGGGGGTGATTCACCAAGCCGTGTTGCGCACAGGCGAGGATGATCAAGCGGTCGCCGTCAAGCTGTTCAAAGGCACCGTCACCAGCGATGGTTTGCCCGATTGCGAAATGGCCGCTTGCATGCACGCAGGCGTGCACCCGCATTTGGTGTCAGCCATGGGGCGTGTGACCGATCATCCGCAAGACACACAAGCCTTGGTCATGCCGCTGATTGCACCTGAGTTTGGCAACCTCGCTGGACCGCCAAGCCTTGAGACTTGCACGCGCGATGTGTACGCCCCACGCCAACGCTTTGGCTGGCCCATCGCGCTACGCATGGCGCGTGGCATTGCATCAGTCACTCAACACTTGCACGCACGCGGCATCACGCATGGCGACTTGTACGCGCACAACATCTTGCACACGCTTGAAGGTGCCGCTTTGTTGAGTGACTTTGGTGCTGCTGCGTTTTTTGATGTGACGAACACAGCACGTGCACAAGGCTTAGAAAAACTCGAAGTACGTGCCTTGGGTTGCCTGCTGGAGGAGTTGGCTTTGCAGTGCGATGCAACGCCAAGCCATCTCACGCATCACCAAGCCTTGGTGCGATTTGCGCTGCTGTGCTTATGCGATGTACCCGCGAAGCGCCCCAGTTTGGCAGAGGTATGCGCCAAGCTTGAACAGTTAGCCGTTTAAACCGTCAAACTCGGAACAAGTATTTGCCATAGCCACATCTGACACATCTTTGACACAATTTCGTCACGAATAAACAGTAATATCGTTTTCATGAAACACGGCACCCTCCTCGCAGCCATTGATTTGGGCTCAAACAGTTTTCGTCTTGAAATCGGTCGTTATGACCACGGTCAAATTCAACGCGTGGCCTACCTCAAGGAAACAGTCCGTCTAGGCAATGGGCTAGATGCTGACCGCAACCTCACCGACGAGGCCATGCAACGCGGCTGGGATTGTTTGGCACGCTTTGCTGAGCGATTGTCTGGTTTCAAAAAATCACAGGTGCGTGCCGTCGCCACACAAACGTTGCGAGAAGCTAAGAACCGTGAAGAATTTCTAAAGCGTGGTTGCGAGATTCTGGGGTTTCCCATCGAGGTTATTGCAGGCACAGAAGAAGCACGCCTGATTTACCAAGGTGTGGCCCATTTGCTACCCAGCGACAACGAGCCCCGTTTGGTGATTGACATTGGCGGACGGTCTACCGAACTGGTGCTTGGACATGGCTTGGAAGCAGCCGAGAAAGCGTCTTTTCGAGTGGGCAGCGTCACATGGTCAATGGCGTACTTTCCCAATGGGGACTTTACTGAGCAGGCTTTTTACCGAGCTGAGATTGCCGCACAAGCGGTGTTGGAAGAGGCCCTAACAGCTTACCCACGCAACCAATGGAACAAGGCCTACGGAGCCTCTGGCACCGTAGGCGCAGTCGCAGAAATTTTGGCACTCTCAGGCTTTCCTGAAGAAGAAATTAGCATGAGCGGACTGGACTGGCTGGTGAAGTGCTTGGTACGCTCAGGCAACGCCAGCAAAGTTCAACTCGAAGGTCTGAAAGATGACCGACGCGCAGTGATTGGTGGCGGGGTAAGCGTCTTACGTGCACTGATGACACTTTTGAAAATCGACACACTGCATGTCGCGCAAGGTGCTTTGCGCCATGGCGTGTTGTTTGAAATGGTGGAGCGTGAAGACCACAGCACGGACACGCGAGATTTGTCTGTGCAACGCTTAGCTGTGAAGTTTTCGGTAGATACCGAGCAAGGTCAACGCGTGGGCAGCGTTGCATTGCAGTGGTTGCAATCCATGTACCCAAAGGGCAAAGAGGATGTCCAACAAATCAACCGCTTATGTCGCAAACTGAGCTGGGCTGCACAATTGCATGAGGTGGGTGTCGCCATTTCGCACAGCGACTATCACAAGCACGGCGCCTACATACTAGACAACGCCGACTTGGTGGGGTTCAGCATGCCTGAACTCCACCGCTTAGGCTTGCTCATCTTAGGCCAACGCGGCAAGCTGAAAAAACTCGAAATTGAGTTAGTAGAAAACGAATTTGCCAAGATGTTGATGGCTTTGCGCCTCAGTCTCATCGTGTGTCACGCACGAAAAGATCCGCAATACACCGCGTTAACTTTGCAATGCGACGAACATAAAAAACGCATCACCCTCACCGCACCTGAGACTTGGGTCAGCGACTTTCCACAATCGGCGCATTTGCTCAAACAAGAAACGCTGTCGTGGCAAAAAGCCTCTTGGTCATTTGAATTTATGACAAAACCATGACGCATATGACAGTTGGGTTTTTTATTAAAACCGTATAAACTGTTTATTCTTTAATCCTCAAGGAAATTATCAATGAGCACCACAGAACAAAAATCACTCGTCCAAGCCGTCACCAAGACACGCACAATCAAAACATCTGTCGCTAAAAAGCCCGTGGCAAAGCCCCTCGCGACAAAGAAACCTGTTGTGAAAAAAGTTGCAACTGCAAAACAAGCAGCAAAGCCGGTCACCAAACCAACGACCAAGACTGCGGTTAAAAAGGCCCCTGTGAAAACAGTCGTTAAGCCAATCAAAGCTGCCAAACCTACCAAAGTCAAAAAGCCAAAATTGGTGCGTGATAGCTTCACCATTCCGAAAGATGAATACGTAGTCATCGATGGCCTCAAGTTGCGCGCCGGCAAATTGGCTCAATCTGTCAAGAAAAGTGAGTTGCTGCGCGCCGGCATCAAAGCCCTCGCAGCCATGAGCGATATTCAGTTCAAAGCAGCCTTGAGCAACGTCCCGACCATCAAGACCGGTCGTCCCAAGAGCGCGAAATAAGCTCTGGGCAAGCGACGGTCAGCAACACTGTTTGAGGTTGACCGTCGCGTACTCGGGTGCGTAGCCACCACACGGCCCCTTTGCGGACTGCGCAAGCCGCCTCGTTCATACCCAGCAGGCGTGCAACGAGTTGCCCTAAGTAAGGCTGGTGCCCAACCAACAAAACAGGCCCCTTAAGTTGTGGCCCTGTCTCAGGATCCCACTTGAGCAAGGTCAGCACATCGTCGATCGAAGTCTCCGGCACCAACTCATCTCGCAATTTGAATTTACGTCCTAGGGCCGCGACAGTTTGCTGCGTCCTGCGTGATGGACTCACCAACACGCGAGTGCCTTCAGGCAAATGACGGTCTAGCCAAGATGCCATTCGAAGGGCTTGACGCTCGCCTTTGGGAGTCAACGCACGCGACAAATCATCACCGCCTTCAGCCGCATACTCTGCTTCTGCGTGACGCCACAAAATCAAGTCCATAACAATCCCTTCTACCGAGGCATCACATTTTTGCTGCGTACAAAGCCATCAATGCGGCTTGCGCGCCATGCACTGGCAACGGTGAAACAGTTTGTGTTGCCTTGCCAGAAACACGCCGAGGTTTGGCTGGCTCCACACGTGTATATCGCCCCTCGGAATTCATACGCCAAGCGTCGACGTTGTCGTGCAAATATGCCACCAAACATTCATCGATCACGCGTTTGCGAAGCACAGGATCGTCTACAGGCCATGCCAACTCGACGCGTCGCAGCATATTTCGATTCATCCAGTCGGCGCTCGATAAATACAAAGATTCGTCGGCCCCTGTCCGGAAATAAAACACACGCGAGTGCTCTAAAAAGCGACCAATGATGGAGCGCACACGAATGTTGTCCGTCACTCCCGGGCGTTGCGCAGGCAACATGCACGCACCGCGAATGATCAAATCAATGTGAACCCCAGCCTGTCCTGCTCGCACCAAGGCTTCCATGAGTTTTTCATCGGTGAGCGTGTTCATCTTCAAGATGATGCGACTGGCCACACCTTGCGATGCCGCAAGCGCCGTTTTGTCAACCTTGTCAATCAAGCTGCGTTGCAACTGGAATGGTGCAATGATCATTTTGTTCAAGCGCGGAATCTTGCTTTGGTTGGCTAGCAAATTAAACACGTTTTCCACGTCTTGCGTGAGCTTGGTGTCACTGGTGATATGGCTCAGATCGGTATACAGCTTGGACGTGCTTGGGTTGTAGTTACCCGTGGACAAATGTGCATAGCGACGAATGCTGCGCCCTTCGCGGCGTGACACCAACAGCATCTTGGCATGGGTCTTCAAACCCACGACGCCGTACACCACTTGTGCACCAATGTATTCGAGCTTTTCAGCCCAGTTGATGTTGGCCTCTTCATCAAATCGTGCCTTGAGCTCGACCACCACCGTCACTTCTTTGCCACGCTGCACCGCTTGACGCAACAACTCCATGAGCGATGAGTCAGCCCCTGTGCGGTAAATGGTTTGCTTGATCGCCAAGACATCGGGATCAAGCACGGCTTCGCGCAAGAAAGACAGCACGCCGTCGAAGCTTTCATACGGTTGGTGAATTAATACGTCGCCGATTTGCAGACGCTCAAAGATAGAGCCATTGCTCAGCATCTGCTGCGGAAAGCTGGCGTTGTAGCGTGGAAAAAGCCACTTTGGGTTGTTCACCAAGTCAATCAACTGGTTCAAGCGCACCAAATTCACAGGGCCATGCACGCGGTAAAGGGCGGAGATAGGCAACTGAAATTGGTGCAATAAAAATTGCGACAAATAGTCCGAACAGCCAGACGACACTTCCAAGCGAACAGCCTCGCCGTAGTTGCGATGAACCAAGCCCTTACGCAAAGCAGTGCGCAGGTTTTTAACATCTTCTTCGTCTACCGCGAGATCCGAGTGGCGCGTGACACGGAATTGCGAGAACTGCCCGACCTCTCGGCCCGGAAACAAATCTTTCAAATGCGCACGAATCACGCTGGAAATTGACACGAACAGCTGACGCTTGCCCGAGAGCTTTTCGGGTAGCGCAATGAGGCGCGGCAAACTGCGTGGCACTTTAACAATCGCAATTTCGTTGTCACGGCCAAACGCATCGTTGCCCGATAAACGCACGATGAAATTCAATGACTTGTTAGCAACTTGCGGAAAAGGATGCGCCGGGTCCAAACCCACGGGCAACAACAAAGGGCGCACCTCACGCTCAAAGTAGGCCTTCACCCACTGGTGCTGCGCCAACGTACGCTCACCAAAGGACAAGATGCGCACCCCCGCTTTCGCAAAAGCAGGCAATAGCACATCGTTGTAGAGCGCGTATTGCTCATCCACCAATTCGTGTGCGACTTGGCTTAAAGAATTTTGCGCTTGCGTTCCCGCTTCATCCAAGGGGGCTTTTGGATGTTCAATGCTGGCATGCAAGGCGGCGCGCACCTCAAAAAACTCATCCAAATTGGAAGACACGATGCACAGATAACGCAAGCGCTCTAGCAACGGAACTTCTGGACGCTTGGCCCAATCTAGAACACGAACATTGAATGCCAGCAAACTCAAATCTCGGTCTAGCCACACGGGCTTTTGGGTCTTGAGTGCTGGCAATTCTTTGGATGGAGTACCTGTCATCATGTGCTTACCTGTCTAACTAGTCTCTAAGTGTGTCCATTTATCGTGACAAAATCATGACATTTATGACAAATCAAATCATCAGGTCAGCTTAACTTGCATTGGCATGGCTGTCAGATAGCCTACAGCGGCACCAAACTTACCCTTGTAGTTAGCATTGATCAAGGGGTCCAATGTGGCTTTGACATTCGCATGGATAGGCAACCAATCGCCCGCGTGTTGAAAATTACTCATGATGTAGGTCCAACCATTGAGCTCGTCAACCGCATGAAGTCCCGTCGACTCGCCACCCGTCGGCACTGACAGCACACGTGATAACTTTTGGGTGTCCACGTTGTAGGCCCATAAAAAGTTGTTGACGTGTTGGTTGCTGTCCTCACCAATGAACAAAGTACGCATTTTTTCCGAGAATTTCAAGTTGTCAGGATTGGCAATTGTGTCGGGATCAGCGGTGTTGCCCAATGCATCAGCGGCAATATCTCTACCCGCAAGCAAGGCTTTGGTATCGGCAGGCATCCATTGGCTGCGAATGGTGTGACCCTGTGTGTCTAGCAGCCCACCTTTGAGGTTCAAAGCCATCACAGCCCCGGCATTCAATGCCGCAGGTAGTTGAATGCCGTTGCCGAAGACGTTTGCTGCATTGCCACTCACCATGGAAGCCACGCAGTTTTGTAGGGCTGAATAAGCCACTTTGTCTTTGACGTTGACGGTGGTCCCCTCCATTTTCGAGAACCCCATAGAGGCGCCCATCAGGGCCGCATAACGGTGCGTTTCTAAAAATGCAGCGGCCTTTTCCATGCCGGGGTTGAGCTTGACCCACTCCACCTTGCCGTTGGCCACAATACGGGTAAAGCTCTCGTCTTTAGGATCCGTCGTTTTAAGCACCATGATGTCGGTAGCCTTCAAACGGTTGGCCAATTGTTCAATCTCGTGACTACTGGCTGAACCCAATTTGATCCACTTCAGCGATGCCGCTGCTGCACGAGGGTCGATGCTAAAACCCTCGCCAACCTGCGCCACATACAAAGTTCCAGCAGACAAATCTTTTTCTTTATCTGCAACAAATACGAAATAACCACTGTTGGTGGCATCGTCGCCCATGAACACCGTTCGGTTATCGGGCATAACTTGAACCAACTCATGCGACAAGCGACCTAAGCAGTAATGCTTTTTGATCGAGCCTGAACCATCTGGATGCACGGTGACTTCGGGCAAGTGGCCATAGTGGTAAGGATTGGCATGGGATTCATCACCATACAAGTTTTGGCTGAAGGCCTTGAACTGCGGATCACCCGCCGCTGTGAAGGCATTGGGTTCGTATTCTTCGCTCGACAAATGCGTGCCCCAAGGCGACAAACTGGCACCACACGTGATCCACAAGCCATTGACCTTGCTGGTGTCCACGTTGTGGTACTTCACCAAACGCAAGTGGCCCGTCTTGGGATTTTGGTCTAAGGTCAGGACGGCAATCGGCGAAGGAAGACGCCCATACATCTGCGTGACGCCATCCTGTGCACGTGTGGTGTATTCAAACTGCACCACCGCAAAAACCGTTTGGCCGGTCACACCCGCTACTTTCGCATTTGGCACGCTGAGCAAAGAGGTGCCATCCGGCCCATCAGAGAAAAATTGACGCTCTTTACCTGGCACTGTTTTATCAACAATCGGTCGTTGATGAATGTCTAAGTACCCGCCTGCGAGAATCTGTCCCCCTTTGCCATCCGGCACCAGATCACCCGAGACAAAAAACGGTTGGTAAGACAACGCAAACTCACGCACACCACCATCGGAAAAGGTTGCCTTCAAGCGCGAGCCCACTTGCATCGTGGCCATTTCTGCTGGGTTGGCCAGTGAGGGCGCAGGCATAGATTGAAACTCAACGCTGTGCAACTTGGCTGATCCTGCATGGGCTACGTCAGCCGCCTCAGCAAATTCACTGAAAGCCGCCAAAGGCAACATAGGCGCACTGCCAAAAATTTGTAATAAGTGGCGGCGAGAAATTTGTTGGGTCATTTTGGTACTCGGTAGTTGATTGTCAAAGAGTAGCGCTCGCATTTGACGAATTGATGACAACGTCAAAAGGATCAGTTCCACGACGCTCACTCATGCACACCGCCCTTGCACGTCATGCGTAAACGATTTACATTGTTTTCATGCGATCAAGACAAGGAGAAGCCAGATGTCTGATGAGCTTTTGTGGTGGTGGGAGTCATTGGTCACAGTCAGCCTGTTCAACTTGGCAGCATGGTGGCATGCCTCGTTGCAACTGAAAAAACGGCAACAACACCTGCCCATTGATGTATTCAAAACACGGCGATGGCAGCTATGGCTGCCCCTTGCCTACGTTGTCGGATGTGGATATCGCCAGTGCTTGGGCTTATCTCACGATTGATTCTTCCCATGATTTTTTTAACTGAACTTTGCTCTTGGTATTCGGTCTTGGCGCAATCCAATATTGGCCATGTTTTTGAAGAATCGTTGTGGGCACTCGCAGCGACTTCGCTCTCCTTAGGTTTGCTACGAATCAAAAATCAACCGTATATCTCGGTCAAACGTTGGTGTTTGATTGCTGCGTCAGCAGGATTGATTTACGCCATCTACATGGCCTCCATCGATGTACCCATGTATTGGACACGTTGGTTGTCAGATGCGTCACACCGTTGGCAGGTATCCATGCACTGGTCCGATTGGCAAAGCGAAATCGTGTGGATGTCGATTTACTTCAGCGTAGGTGTCTGGTTCAGTATTGGCTTTGTGCATATGCCCCATCCACCAACAGTCCCAAGGTTGGCCTTGCGCATGACTTAGCATTTATGAACCAACACAACCCTTCACTGAGATTTTTCAATGCCTGAAATTTCCTATGCATCCCACCACGGTGCGCATGACATGTATTCATCATGTCTTCTCTTGCAGATGACATTGGATGAAGACGATTTTCCAAATTTTCTGAAAAATGTTTCTGCTCCGCATGCGGGCGTGCTGTACCCAAAAGTCAGTTTGACTTTGGCAACCCCTATGAATGAGGTTTTTTGCAAACTGATTGGCGCTGCGCTGTGGCAGTTTTACATCAATCTGCTCAAGCTATGCGAGTCAGAGGAACCTGAGCTCGTTCATCAAGCACGTATCGGGTGGCGACGATTTCGTGGAACGTGTCGCTTGCTTCGGACCGTAAAAGAACTACCTGAACCGCCCGCCACAGGGCCTATGCAAGTCATTCTTGAGCAACTGCGTGCTCTGCGCGAAATACATGTCACTAGGTACGAAATATTGCCCCGCATCAATGCCAATAACAAAGATTTTTCATCACTCTCACAAGCGTTAGAAGCAGAGGCACATGTCAGACTTGATGTGCTGAGACATCTTTTACAAGACGCCTACATCGGCGACCATCTTTGGCAACATGCCGTCTGGCTGATGCAACTCAAAGAACGCTCGTATCCAAAGCCATCTCGGGCGTTTGTGTCTCAATCACGTGCACCATGGATTAAAAAACAAGTGGCCAAAATTCACCAAGCTTTTGAACATGCAAAAGCCAACCGCACAAATGCAACATCACAGCATCGCGCCAGAATTTGGGCTAAGCGCTTGCGATACGCGGTAGATGACTTTGAGGGGCTGCTTCCTCATACTGCCAACAAGTGGCGCGCTGATGCGACGCAGACGCAGGACAAATTTGGCAAGCAACGCGACTTGCAAATGGCGGCCATTTTGGCGGAGCGGCATGGGGCGAAACATATCGCAAGGCAAATTCGTTCGCTTGTGAAAGAGTGACTATTCCTGTTTGAAAAGCGCCTCACCCATCCGAATTTTTTGACCAGTTGCAACACCTTCAGCGCATGTGAACCCCGGAGGTACAAACATCAAAATCGTCGAACCATGTTCAAACCACCCCATCTCTTGGCCTTTGGCATAGTCTGCGTCACATGCAATTTCATTCGGCCCTTTGTAGCGGAGATTCAAAAGTACATCGACTGCATGAAACCGCATACTTGCCACTAAAACTGCGGCCACGGGCACGATCAAGAATGGCACACCTTCAGCCGTTTTCATTTGCAAAACTGCCCGCTCGTTTTTACAAAACAACTCTTTGACACGAGTCAGTGCAATAGGATTGACATTCCAAGTGTCTCCTGAAATATAGGTCACATGACTCAAATGCGCATGGCAAGGCGCGTGAAATCGGTGGTACATGCTGCTCGTCAAGCGCAGGGTGATGAATTGGCCACCTTCAAGCAGATCAAGCCAGCGCTGACTCAGTTCTGTGACGCTCAACAGACTTTCTAATGTGTACGGAAAGCCTTTGGCTTGATACACGCTGCCATGGCGTATCTCGCCACAAGCGCCAATGAGGGCATCACAAGGCGAGCTCATCACCGATGGGTTTGGGTCAATCGGTCGTACACCGGGCATCAATTCACGCGTGAAACACGCATGAAGACTTGAAAATTTTTGATGCTTTGCTTCGCTTAAATCCAACTCGGTAAACCATCGCCAAACACCAATTGACCCTTTGACGATCCAAGGATGACGCAACTGGCTCCACCACCCCATGAACCGCGTCAGCGTGATGCGTGGAACACGGTTGGTCAACAGGAAATTCAGGTCTTCTTGCAAGAGCCAATTTTGAAATTTATTTCGAATCTTCATCGTCTTGTCACTTAACTTAAATACAAAGGTGCATCTTTTACAAAGGAAATCAGCTGTGAACACAACTTGGATGGGTTTTGGCGCATTGGCCGCATTGGCACCGTCTATTTATCGACGATTTCAACTCTCACGCGCCAAGCACCCCTCGCTTGCGGGTCATTCACGCATGGCTAAACGTTTAGCCCGACTGCTGCCCGGCTACCATTTTGACGACCAAGTGTTCTTTAAATGTGACAACGCGCCATTTGAAATCGAAAATTTACGTCGCACAGCATTTTTTAAAATCGCAGAGGTACTCAAGGTGCGTCACCCCTTGAGCATTCAAGCCACGGCAGCAGCCCGGGAAAACATCTCGGACATGCAATTCATATCGGCATATCGTGTGCCCTTTCAATTCAGCCCCTTGGTGCAAGCGCATTTGAAAGTGGGATCCTTTTTGCAATCGGCCACTGGCGTTTACGTGACCGACTTAGATGGTCAATCGTTTTACGATCTGACCGGCTCTTATGGCGTCAATGTGTTTGGCACTGATTTTTACAAAAAGACCATGGCCGATGGCATGGCCAAAACACAAGATTTAGGACTGACGCTTGGTGCTTATCACCCGTGCGTGGCAAGCAACGCGGAACGATTAAAAAAGATTTCAGGTATGGACGAGGTGTCCTTTCACATGTCGGGCACAGAGGCAGTCATGCAAGCGGTGCGCTTGGCTAGATACCACACCAAGCGCAAAAACTTGGTACGTTTTTGCGGTGCTTACCACGGCTGGTGGGAAGACGTGCAACCTGGCCCCGGTAACCCCATGCCCCCACGCGAGACGTATACGTTGAGCGAGATGAGCGAACGCAGCTTGGAAGTCATCCGCACGCGCAAAGACATTGCCTGCGTGTTGGTCAATCCTCTGCAAGCCTTACACCCCAATGTCAATGCACCTGGCGACACCACCTTGGTCGATAGCAGCCGCAAGGCAGCCTATGACCGTCAAGCCTATACCGAATGGCTGCACAAGCTACGCCAAGCTTGCACCGACAATGGTGTGGTGTTGATTTTTGACGAAGTGTTTTTAGGCTTCCGCTTGGCACGAGGAGGCGCACAAGAATATTTTGGCGTGCACGCCGACATGGTGACTTATGGAAAAACACTGGGTGGTGGCTTTCCTGTGGGCGTGGTGTGTGGCAAAAAAGAATGGATGCACCGCTTTCACCCCAATCGCCCTGCTGACATTTGTTTTGCACGTGGCACATTCAAAGAGCACCCGGTCGTCATGGGGGCGATGTCGGCCTTCTTGGATCAAATCGAAACACCAGAAATTAAAGCCATTTATGAAGGACTTGATGAGCGCTGGAACGCGCGCATGCAGGTCTTCAACGTCACCATGCAAACGCACGGCATTCCTTTGCAGGCAGCCAATATGTCAAGCGTGTGGACCTTGTTCTACACACAAGCCAGCCGGTACAACTGGATGCTGCAGTATTACTTGCGAATCCACGGTTTGGCGCTGAGTTGGGTAGGCACTGGTCGGTTAATCTTCAGTTTGAACTACAGTGACGATGACTTTGAAGCTGTGGTGCAACGATTTGTTCTGGCTGCGACACAGATGAAGAACGACGGCTGGTGGTGGCACTCACCCGAGCTCACCAACAAAAACATCCGTCGCAAAATCTTGAAAGAAACATTGTTTAGATAAAGCAAAAAGGCGTTCAGGTCTGACAACCTGAACGCCTTGCACATCTGGCACTCGCTTAGGAGTGGCTAGCGTTTAGAAATTCTTGGTCAAAGCGTTCACCACGCAGCAACTGCAAAGGCGCCTTGTGATAAAGGTACACGTCGTGAAATGGATCAGTGAGAATTTTGGTCATCCAAACCAAGCCAGTTTGAACATCCTTGATGAAGCAAAGATGAATGGTTCTGAACAACAGGCCGCCCACGCCTAAGCACAACCAAGCGTAGCCCACAGCTTGCGAAAATTCGAACCAAGTTTCGTGCGGTGGCACCACATTCAACATGCCTGGAAAATAATAAATCACCAAAGGCAACAACACCCAAAGGCTGAGTAACACCACTTTGCGACGTAGGTTAAAGCCTACTTTGATTTCTTCTTTGAATTCGTTACTGGCATCGTTCACATGGTCGTAGCCTAAGGGCTCAAAAAAGAAATGGCCTGACTGCCTGGCGACCATAGAAACCAACCACGCCAACAATGCAGCCCATGCAGGATTCACAAACAGCAATGCATACGAAATCAAAAAGCAAATCGCACTGAGCAAGTGCAATGACTGATTGATGCGGCAGTGGTGGTAGTAGCGATGGTCATCCCAGCGCTGAATGCGCAAGGCTTCTAAAAAGTTTTTCACGTCTGATATTCCTCATGTGTTTCAAGACCTGTCAATCATGGGCTTGTCATATGAAAAAACCATGACAAAGTACAGACTTGCACAAATGAAATAAAAGCATCAAACGCATGTCATGTCATCAAGTTGTTAAATTCAACAGCAACCATATAGGCATGCAACTATCACCCAACACGCCAATCACCGTTGAAAATTTTGAACCTGTTCAGCAATTTTTAAGAATTGCGGTGGTCACTGAAACATGGCCACCTGAAGTCAATGGCGTGGCAGTCACACTGTCTAAACTGATTCAGCATTTGGGTCTGCGACATCACACCATCCAGCTGATTCGTCCACGCCAAGACAAACACGATGAAGGCAACGAACAAATCGGCTGGTCTGAATTGTTGTTGCGTGGTTTGCCGATTCCTCGATACCCCCAGCTCAAGCTTGGCCTACCCAGCAAGAAGGCCCTCATCAAAGCGTGGAGTACCAAACGGCCCGATTTGGTACACATCGCCACCGAAGGCCCTTTGAGTTGGTCAGCCCTGCAAGCGGCACAAATTCTCCGCTTGCCCGTGACCTCAGATTTCCGCACCAACTTTCACAGCTATTGCCAGCACTATGGCGTTGGCTGGCTCAGCAAACCCATCGTGGCGTATCTGCGCAAGTTTCACAACCGCACGGCCTTCACCATGGTGCCGACGCAGGCCATGAAATACCAATTAGAAGCCATGGGGTTCAAAAACCTCAAAGTGGTCGCACGTGGCGTTGACACACAATTGTTTCATCCCAACAAACGCAGTGAAGCGATGCGAGCCAGCTGGGGCGTCACGCCAGAAACAATGGTGCTTTTATCTGTCGGTCGATTGGCGGCTGAGAAGAATTTAGAACTGACCGTTCAAACCTACCAAGCGCTTATCACTGCAGGTCGACGCGTGAAGATGGTTTTTGTCGGTGACGGTCCGATGCGCGCCTTCACAGAGGCGAAATGCCCAGATGCCATCTTCATGGGCATGTGCAGCCATGAGCAATTGAGTACGATTTACGCGAGTGCTGATTTGTTACTGTTTCCTAGCTTGACGGAAACATTTGGCAACGTCACCTTAGAAGCCTTGGCTAGCGCAACACCGGTGTTGGCGTTTGATTGCGCTGCAGCCAGTGACTTCATCACAGCAAACAAGAATGGCTGGCTGATTGACAGCCATGAGCCACAAACTTACATCAACAGTGCCTTAGCAATCACCCGTGAGCAGGCAACGCTAAGTCATGCGCGTGAATTCACACGTGCCAGTGTGGCACACCTAGGTTGGGATGAAATTGCAGCTCAAATGGAAACCATCTTCCAACGCACCATTGAATCGGGTAATTAACGAAATTGACGCCAAAGCAACAAACACAATGGCGCGATACCGGCAATCAAGACGGCGGCCAATAGCAGCATGATGAACGCCAACGGCATGCCAAACGCTAACAAGACACTGTAAGCCGCCAACATCATCAAAACACACAGGTTTTCGTTAAAGCCTTGCACGGCAATGGATCGCCCCGAACTGAGCACTTGCATGCCTCTATGCTGTAGCAGTGCATTCATCGGCACGAGCAACATCCCTCCCGCCACGCCAACGCACAGCAAGAGCGGAATTGCGAACCACAGGTCAGAAACGATGACCATCACTGGCAATAAAACGGCGAGCAACAGGCCCCACGGAAGCACTTGGCGTGCAGCGTGCAATTTGAAAGACCGCCCAGCCATGTAGGCGCCAAAAATAACACCGACAGCCACCAAAGCCTGCAAATACGCGCCAAACTTAAGCGTCATTCCTAGCGAGCCTTGAGCCCACACCAACACGGCAAATTGCATCACAGCACCTACCCCCCAATACAAGGTGGTGACGTACAACGACACACCACCCAGAGGGTCACGCCAAAGCTTTTGATTGGATTTCCAAAAAGTGGAGACACGTATCGCGTGCAGCGTCAAAGGCACGATCGCTGCACGGTTGCCCATGGGCTGAAGTAGAAAACTCAAAACTCCGGCTATCAAATACACCCCAATGACCACCGACATCGCGGGTAATGTTTGTGTCTGAATGACAAAGTCGACAGGCACGCTTACCTCGGAAAGACCCGTCAGCGCGCCACCCAAGGCAATGCCAAAAATGACCGAAAGTACCATGGATACCTCGATCCAAGCATTGGCACGAACCAACAAACGAGCTGGCACAGACTCCGTGGCTAAACCATACTTGGCAGGGGCATACACCGAGGCAGCCAAACCAATCAATGCAAAGGCACACAAAGGCTGAACGCCAACCAGCAAGAGAAGCACCCCAACTAACTTGAGTGCGTTCATGCAGGCCATCAAACGGCTCTTACAAAATGCATCGGCCAATGGCCCAACCACAGAAGCCAAGAGCACGTAGGCCAATGTCAATGAGAACTTCAGCAGCGGCGCCCACCACCCCGGATAGCCCTGCTCTTTGAGAAAATAAATTCCTAAAATCAGCAGCGCATTGTCAGCAAGTCCAGATGCAAATTGGGCACCAATGAGAAAGTAAAAGCCTTTAGGCATTGAGTGCAGGTGTCTCCAAAACAACAGGCTCAACCGTGAGATTGATCAGTTCATTGCGACGTCCCACGCCTTGATAAGCAATTCCCAAATCTGCCAGTGCATCGGGGTTGTACAAATTGCGGCCATCCAAGATGTACGGTGTGCGCATGCTCAACTTCATGGCTTGAAAGTCTGGGTTATGAAAATTTTTCCACTCGGTCAACACCATCAACGCATCCGCGCCATGCAAGGCATCCATGTCATGATTCACCAAGGTGAAGTTTTTCAACAACGCCTCTTGTCCCGCGCAATCGAGTTTCAAAGCCACCATCGCTTCATGTCCAGCCACGGGATCATATGCAGTCACATGAGCACCACGCGCCAACAAGCTTTTGATCACCACACGGCTAGGTGCTTCGCGCATGTCATCGGTATTAGGTTTGAATGCCAAGCCCCACACTGCAATTTTTCGCCCCGTCAAGTCATCACCTAAACGCTTAACCAGACGGTCCACCAACAAGGTCTTTTGACCCTCATTCACTTGTTCGGTTGCACTGACCACACGCATGTGCTGGCCGTTTGCCAGCGCAGTGTTGACCAAGGCTTGCGTATCTTTGGGAAAACAACTACCGCCATAGCCGCAACCGGCATACAAGAAGCTGTACCCAATGCGGTTGTCTGCGCCAATGCCACGGCGGATATGGTCCACATCGGCGCCCAGTGCGTCAGCCAAGTTGGCAATTTCATTCATGAATGAAATGCGCGTGGCCAACATGGCGTTGGCCGCATACTTGGTCAACTCAGCGCTGCGCACATCCATCCACACCGTGCGTGAATGGTGGCGGTTAAAGCTGGCGTACAAGTCGCCCATCATGCGTTGGCTTTTTTCATGGTGAATGCCATCGTCAATGCCCACCACGATGCGATCTGGGCGCATGAAGTCATCAATCGCAGCGCCCTCCTTCAAAAACTCTGGATTGGAAACCACATCAAACATCTCGGTCGACATGCCGCGTTGTGTCAACTCGTGCGTCACCGCAGCACGCACACGGTCAGCGGTGCCAACGGGTACGGTGGACTTATTCACGATGAGTTTGAAATCTTTCAGGTTGCGCCCCACCATAGAGGCGACCGACAACACATGACCCAAGTCAGCAGAGCCGTCCTCTTGTGCTGGCGTACCTACCGCGATGAACAAAATATCGCCATGCTCGATGGCTTCCTGCGCATCACTGGTGAAACGAATTCGCCCCTCTGAATGGTTGCGCGAGAGCAGCTCTTTCAAGCCAGGCTCATAAATCGGTACCTCACCCGCATTCAGCAACTTGATTTTTTGTTCGTCCTTATCAAGACACACCACTTTAAAACCTAGGTCAGACAAACATGCACCCGTGACCAACCCCACATAACCCGACCCGATGACTGTGACTCGCATAAATTTCCTCCTGAATTGACGCATCGTTGCAGAACATGATGAAAGGAATAAGAAGAAATCAAGTCAATTTAGTGACGCAAAAAAAATGCAGCAGAGTCACGGATAAACCTCAGTGGGTTTGCGGGCAACGCGTTGAATTGGCACCAAATGTTGCTCAAACAAACGCGTCGACTCATCCCAACTGAACAACAAGGCCTGCGATCGGGCTTCAGAACGTGGCGTTTTCAAAGCCTCTAAGCTGGCATACGCTAAATCCTCATGCAG